>NZ_JBHFJB010000102.1:0-5327 GCF_057334555.1 Pseudomonas sp. AGC41 | reverse complement strand
GGTCTGCGCAGCAGACCCAACCCAGCCAACGCAATGATTCAGGCATATCGCATCGACCGGCTGACGACTGCTGCGCAGCCGAGCGGGAGCAAGCTCCCTCGCCACAGGAGGTTGCGCGGCTCAGTCAGTCCAGGTCTTGCGCGCTATGCCGCTCCGGCACCTGGCTCGCTTCGTCGCCCCAGGTCCGGTTGACGCGCTGTCCGCGCACCACGGCGGGACGCTTGGCGATTTCCTCCGCCCAACGCTGCACGTGGGTGTATTCGTGGGCCGCCAGGAACTCGGCGGCCGAGTACACGTTGTTCCGCACCAGTTGGCCATACCAGGGCCAGACCGCGATGTCGGCAATGGTGTACTGGTCGCCGGCCAGGTAGCGGTTTTCAGCCAGGCGACGATCCAGCACATCCAGTTGGCGCTTGGCTTCCATGGTGAAGCGATTGATCGGGTATTCCAGTTTCTCCGGCGCGTAGGCATAGAAATGTCCGAAGCCGCCACCCAGGTAAGGCGCCGAGCCCATCTGCCAGAACAGCCAGTTCAAGGTTTCGGTGCGCCCGGCCGGATCGCTCGGCAGCAGCGCGCCGAATTTCTCCGCCAGGTACAACAGGATCGAACCGGACTCGAACACCCGGATCGCAGGTTCGACGCTGCGGTCCAGCAGGGCCGGGATCTTGGAATTCGGATTGACCTCGACGAAACCGCTGGAGAACTGGTCGCCTTCGCCGATGCGAATCAGCCAGGCGTCGTATTCCGCGGCGGTGTGTCCGAGCGCCAGCAGCTCTTCGAGCAGGATGGTCACTTTCACGCCATTGGGCGTTGCCAGCGAATAGAGTTGCAACGGGTGCTCGCCGATCGGCAGGGTTTTTTCATGGGTCGGCCCGGCGACAGGGCGGTTGATGCTGGCGAAGTGGCCGCCCGAGGGGGCTTCGTGCTTCCAGACTTTGGGCGGGACGTAAGACGCTTGGCTCATGGGACGTACCTTATCGTTTGAATGCGCTGATCCTGAAGCGAAGCCAATAGCACATTTGCGCTATGGCTCAGGTCGGGGACATGGACTCTAATCTATGGGCGCTCTGTCAGGCAGACAAGGGCCGTCGAAAATATCAGTCGGATCAACAGGGAGCAGTCTTGAACAACACAATCGTGAAGCAGGCGCGCCACAAGGGGCTTTGGCCGTTGCAATAATCATAGTACCGCGCACGGTAAAGTCGGATTGCAGTGGGAGCTATAAGGTCCTTATCAGCGCTTACTCCGCCATGTCTATTTCCTTCGGCAGTCACTTTAAATGTAAGCGGATACAGGTCTCTTTGACGTCAAAAGATAATTCCTGCGTACCGTTTCAGTCTCCGGATTATTCGCCGATAGCCATTTGAGGTCCGGTTGATTTCCAGATTCTGCCGAGGGTACGTCATGTTTAACACCGCATTGAAAAATGAACTGACGGCCAGGACGGCCGAATTGGCAACCTATAAAGGATTGGTCGGCGCGCTGGAACGGTCGATGGCCGTGATCGAGTTCAGCCCCGACGGCAAAGTGTTGCGCGCCAACGAAAATTTCCTCAAGACGATGGGGTATCGCGAGGACCAACTGGCGGGCTTGTCCCATCGCAATTTCTGTACGCCCGCGCTGGCTGGCAGTGCTGAATACCGTGAGTTCTGGGACCGGCTGCGGGCCGGTCAATTCGTTTCCGGGACTTTCCAGCGGGTCAGCGGGCAAGGTCGAAATGTCTGGCTGGAAGCCAGCTATAACCCGGTCCTGGACGAGCACGGTAAAGTCGTGAAAGTGGTCAAATACGCACTCGACGTCACCGCCCGGGTTGCCAGTGATGCGGAGATCCGGGGCCGGCTGGCGGCGCTTGACCGGGCCATGGCGGTCATTGAGTTCGACCTGGGCGGCAACATACTGACCGCCAATGACAACTTCCTCCATACGATGAATTACGCCCTGGCGGAGATCAAAGGCAAGCATCACCGGTTGTTTTGCGAAGCGGGCCTGGTCAACAGCTCGGAATATGGCGATTTCTGGCGACGCCTCAATGCCGGTGAGTTTTTCACCGGACAATTCAAGCGGGTGGGCAAGCACGGCAAGGTGGTCTGGCTGGAAGCCAGTTACAACCCGGTCTATGACGCCGAAGGCAAGCTGAGCAAGATTATCAAGTTCGCCAGTGACATCACCGAACGGGTGGAAAAGTTCGAAGAGGATTCACGCGGCGCGTCCCGTGCGTACCATATTTCTTCCGAGACCGAGAGAGTCGCCGAGCAGGGCGCCCAGGTGATCCAGCAGACCGCCAGGGAAATGCGCCAGATCGCCGAGAACATCGGCGCTTCCGCGCGTCTGGTCGGGCAACTGGGCGCGCGCTCGGAGGAAATCACCGCCATCGTCAACACCATTCGCGGCATCGCCGACCAGACCAACCTGCTGGCGCTCAACGCGGCCATCGAGGCAGCGCGGGCGGGTGACCAGGGCAGGGGCTTCGCGGTGGTGGCCGACGAGGTCCGGCAGTTGGCCGGACGTACCAGTCGCTCGACGTCGGAGATTGCCGAGATGATCGGCATGATTCTTTCGGAAACCCGCGACGCAGTCGCCAGCATGAGCGTAACCCAGGAAGGCGCATTGCGCGGGGTGACCCTGGCGGACCAGGCCGGATCGGTGATCGTACAGATCAGGGCCGGGACCACGGATGCCCTGGAGGCGGTGAGCATGTTCGCCTCCAAGCTCGATGAGTCCGAGGTTATTCCCAAGACGGCGATTGGCTGGGTCGGCTGAAAAGCACTGATTGCCGAGGCCGGGGGTGGATATCCGATAGGACCACCCCTTAGCCATTTGTTGATGCGCTTGAAAGGCGCCTCAATAGACCCGGTAATGAGTGATCTGACCTTTGGTGGTCTTGCCCGGAATGATGGTCTGCTTGAGATAGGCAATGTCCTGCTTGAACTGACGAAGAACTTTGCCTGAAGGATCTAGGCATTTCATTTGGTGAAACAGTGGATTTCAATCCGTGCGTATTCCTGCGCCGGCGCATTGGGCAGAAGATGACTCCACCCGCCCACACACCCGGTCAAGGGTGTGACGGACGAACCTGACCGTAGCGCACTCGCCCAGGCAGCAATGCCGCAGGCGCAAGGAGTGATCGATGAACGAAGCCTCGAAAATAGCCCTTTCGCCCTGGCATGAAGGCGAGTTGGCCTTGCAGCGCACCGTCGGCGCAGTAGAAATGATGGCGGGTGTCGGCCAGCGGCAGCTGGCGCGGAGCTGGATGCCGGATCAGCACCGCGAGTTCTACGCCCAGTTGCCTTTTGTGGTGCTGGGCGCGGTGGATCGCCAGGGCGATGTCTGGGCGACCCTGCGCACCGGGCAGCCCGGTTTCATGAATTCACCGGACCCGGAAACGCTGCACATCCACTTCGACCCGGAGCGTGAAGACCCGGCGGAGGAAGGCATGGGCGAGGGCGACGCCATCGGCATGCTCGGCATCGAGTTGCATACCCGTCGCCGCAACCGCATGAACGGTGTCGTGCGCCGCCGGCTTGAGCGCGGGCTGGAGATCTCGGTGAGCCAGGCCTATGGCAACTGCCCACGCTACATCAACCTGCACCAGTACCGTTTCGTCGATGAGCAGCCCGCCGAATCGCGCCAACTGGAGGCGGCCGACCCGTTGGTCCGGCAGCTGGTCACGGCGGCCGATTCGTTCTACATCGCCACCTATGTGGTGCGCGACGGCGAGCGGCAAGTTGATGCGTCCCATCGCGGCGGCAAGTCAGGTTTTGTGCGCATGGACGAGGACGGCACGCTGACGATTCCGGATTTCTCTGGAAACCTGTTCTTCAATACGCTGGGCAATATCCTGCTGAACCCGCGTGCGGGCCTGGTCTTCGTTGATGTCAAAACGGGCGATTTGCTGCAGATGAGCGGTTCGGCGCAAGTGTTGCTGGACGATCCGCAGATCGCCGCGTTCCAGGGCGCCGAGCGGCTGTTGCGTTTTACTCCGCAGCGCATTGTCCATCGTCCGGCGGCGCTGCCGTTGCGCTGGAAGGACCAGAATGAGGGGGCCTCGCCCAATTCATTGATGACCGGCAGCTGGGAGCAGACCGCCGAGCGTTTGCAGGCCGAGGCCCTGCGCAGCCAATGGCGGGCGCTGCAGGTCACCCGGGTGGTGGACGAAAGCCACGATATTCGATCCTTCTACCTGCAAACCAACGACGGCGCCGGTTTACCCCGGTTCGAAGCCGGGCAGCATCTACCCGTACGGATAACTCTGGAAGGACAGCAAGTGCCGTCGATCCGGACCTATAGCGTGTCCAGCGCGCCGTCGGACGATTTTCTGCGCATCAGCGTCAAGCGTGACGGCGCGGTGTCTTCGCACCTGCATGAGCAGATCCAGGCGTCCCACCAGATTGACGCCCGGGCACCTCAGGGGCATTTCACGGTGGATCCGACTGAGCGTCGGCCTTTGGTACTGTTGGCGGCGGGCGTCGGTATCACACCGCTGTTGTCGATGCTGCGCGAAGTCGTCTACCAGGGGCAACGCATCAGCCGGATGCGCCCGGTGTGGCTGGTGCAAAGCGCTCGCCACGTCGCCGACCTGGCCTTTCGCGAGGAGATCGATGAACTGGTGGCCCGTGCCGGTGACAAGTTTCGGGTGCTGCGCATGGTCAGCCAGCCGCCCACCGACGGCACGGTCGGGCAAGGCTACGACGTGGCCGGCAGAATCGAAGTGACGCTGCTCAAGCAACTGCTGCCCCTCGATGATTACGATTACTACCTGTGCGGGCCGGGCAGCTTTACCCAGGCGCTGTACGACGGCTTGCGCAAGCTGCGCATTCCCGATGATCGCATTCACGCCGAAACCTTCGGTCCGTCCACGCTGGTGCGCGACATCGAAGTCAGCGTACCGGCGCCCGAGCAAGTGCCGGCGGCCACCGAAGCGGTGGAGGTGTTGTTCGCCGGTTCGGCCAAGGAGGCCCGCTGGGAACCGGAAAGCGGGACGCTGCTGGAACTGGCCGAAGCGCGGGGCCTGAATCCCGAGTTCAGTTGCCGCGGTGGATCCTGCGGCACCTGCAAGACCCGCATGACCCAGGGCCAGGTGCATTACCTGACCCAGCCGGCCGAGCCCGTGGCGGCAGGCGAGGTGCTGATCTGCTGCGCCGTACCGGCCGAGGGCAGCGAGCCTTTGGTACTGGAGGTCTAGCGTGCGGCGCTGACGCTCCTTCCTTCGCCAGCACATTCAATATCTTCATCGCCTGACACTCCGCCTTCGCGAGCAAGCTCGCTCCCACATGGGTCCTGCGGCGCATACACATCCGACGCCAGGCCCATTCCAGTGTGGGAGCGAG
>NZ_JBHFJB010000101.1:15260-23839 GCF_057334555.1 Pseudomonas sp. AGC41 | reverse complement strand
CAGTGGACCTTTGTGAGCCCCTGTCCCATGTGGGAGCGAGCCTGCTCGCGATGACGGCGGCATATCAAACATCTCTTCCGCTGATTCACCTCCCATCAAGAAAAAACGAACCCCAGACGCCTTTTCCGGTTCTTAACTGATGTCCGTCGATGAAAGGACAGCAGGCGGGGCTGCGGTCTTGCCCACCACACACTGCGATCAGAGGAGGCGACATGCCCAACTCCTTCCCTTCGCCCTGGTGGAAGAACGCCGTGATCTACCAGGTTTACCCTCGCTCCTTTGCCGATGCCAACGGCGATGGCGTCGGCGATCTTCCCGGATTGACAGCGCGCCTGGACCATCTGCAACGCCTTGGTATCGATGCGTTGTGGCTGTCGCCAGTGTTCCGCTCGCCGATGTGCGACGCAGGCTACGACATCTGCGACTACACCGATGTCGATCCGCTGTTCGGCAACCTGGCCGACCTCGATGCGTTGATCGCCAAGGCCCACGAACGGGGCTTGAAGGTCTTGCTCGACTTTGTCCCGAATCACACTTCCGACCAGCATCCCTGGTTCATCGAGTCGCGCTCCAGCCGCGACAACCCCAAGCGCGACTGGTACATCTGGCGTGACCAGCCGAACAATTGGCGGGCCTCGATCGACGGCGGCAGCGCCTGGACCTGGGACGAAACCAGCCAACAGTACTACCTGCACTTCTTCCTGCCCGAGCAACCGGACCTGAACTGGCACAACCCGCAAGTCGTCGCGGCCATGCATCAAGTGCTGCACTTCTGGCTGGAGCGTGGCGTGGACGGGTTTCGCGTCGACGTGGTGCATTGCGTCGGCAAGGACCAGAGCTTCGCCGACGACCCGCGCTGCATGGCCGGTGAAACCATGGTCAAGATCAACGATCAGCCCTACAGCCATGAAGTGCTGCGCGGGCTGCGGCGCCTGGTGGACAGCTACCCTGGCGAGCGGGTGCTGATCGGCGAGGTCAACATCCGTTCCACGGCCCAGGTAGCGGCCTATTACGGTGCCAGTGACGAACTGCACATGTCGTTCAACTTCCCGCCGCTGGATGCGCCGTGGGACCCGGTGGTGTTCCGCATGTGCGTGCGCGAGGTGGAAAACGACCTCGGCCCGTTGCAGGCTTGGCCAACCTGGGTGCTGTCCAACCATGACAACAGCCGCCACCGCACTCGCTACGGTGGCTCATTGCGCCGGGCACGGGCTGCGGCGGTGCTGTTGCTGACGCTGCGCGGCACGCCTTTCATCTATCAGGGCGAGGAGCTGGGCCTGGAGGATACGCAGGTGACCGCCCAGACCCGCGTCGACCCCGGCGGACGGGACGGCAGCCGGGCGCCGATCCCCTGGACGGAACAGGCGCCTCACGGTTGGTCGGGTCAGGCGCCATGGCTGCCTTTCGCTGCGGATGCCGGCCGCTTGTCGGTGGAGACCCAAGAGCGCGACGCCGATTCCGTGCTGGCGCTTTACCGACGGCTGCTGGCGTGTCGGCGCAATAGCCTGGCGCTGCGCCTGGGCGGCTGGGAGGAACTGCCCTCGCACCCGCAGGTGCTGGCTTATCGTCGCTCTTGCGAGGGCGACGAGCGCCTGGTCTGCATCAATTTTGCCGACAGCGAGCACACCTTTCCGCTGGCCGGCCCCTGGCGTGTTGAAGTCGCCAGCGATGGCGCGGATGAAGGCCAACCGTTCAGCGGGCGTCTGGCTGCCGAACAGGCCCTGATCCTGTGTCGATAACCTTTGTCGATAAGGAGTGACCGATGAAAGCCAACTGGCACCGAAATACCTTGATCTACCAGATCGACCCCTCGCTGTTCTACGACAGCGACGGCGATGGCCGTGGCGACCTGAAGGGCATCATTCGTCAACTCGATTATCTGCAAGCGTTGGGCGTCGGCGCACTCTGGCTGATGCCTTTGTACCGGTCACCGTTCAAAGACGCCGGTTACGACGTCAGTGATTTCATGGCGCTGGACCCGCGCTTTGGCAGCGAAGAAGACTTGCGCCAGTTGATCGTCCAGGCCGGGGAGCGTGGCATCCGGGTCATCCTCGAACTGGTGGTGCAGCACACCAGCGACCAGCATCCCTGGTTCCTGCGGGCGCGGCGCGACAAGGACAGCGTCTACCGGGATTATTACCTGTGGTCCGACACGCCGGTGGACGACGGCAATCAGCCAATCTTTCCGTCGGTGGAAGACAGCATCTGGCAGTGGGACGAACAGGCCGGGCAGTACTTTCGGCATCTGTTCTATCGCCATGAGCCGGACCTCAATCTGGCGAACCCGCGGGTGGTCGAAGAGATCGAGCGGATCATGGATCACTGGCTCGAACTGGGGATCGCCGGTTTTCGTCTCGATGCCGCTTCGCACCTGGTTGAGCAGGCCGGTGGCGGCGATGAAGCGCAAGGCGTGTGGTTATTGGAACGGCTGTTCAAGCACATGACCCGCATCAACCCGGAAGGCGTGCTGATGGGCGAAGTGGATGTCGAGCCCGAGCGCTACAGCCATTACTTCGGCACCGGCGAACGCCTGGGCCTGGTGCTGGATTTCTGGGTCAACAATCATCTGTTCCTGGCCTTGGCCCGAGGTGAAGCCGAGCCTCTGCAACGGGCCATCGCTCGCCGCCCGGCACCGCCCGACGGCGCCAACTATGCGGTGTGGCTGCGCAACCATGACGAGCTTGATCTCGAACGCTTGACCGAGCAGGAGCGTGACGAGGTGATGCGGGCCTTCGCCCCGGACCAGAACATGCGCCTGTATGGTCGCGGTATCCGCCGGCGCCTGGCGCCGATGCTCGACGGTGATGTGCATCGCCAGGCGTTGGCCCAGGCGCTGCTGCTGTCACTGCCCGGAACACCCATCGTGCGCTACGGCGAAGAAATCGGCATGGGCGATGATCTGTCCCGTCCCGAACGCCTGTCGGTGCGCACGCCCATGCAATGGAGCGATGAAGCCAACGCCGGTTTTTCAACCGCCCAGCGCCTCGCCGCGCCGGTGATCGATGCAGGACCGTTTGCCTACACGCAGTTGAACGTCGCGGGCCAACAGGACGATCGCGATTCGCTGCTGGCGCGGACTCGCCGGCTGCTGCTGGCGCGCAGGCGCTTGCGCGAGGTTGGCGACGGCAAGGCGCAACTGCTGACGGTCGACCATCGTGCGGTCTTCGCCATCGCCCATGAGTGCGAAGCTACGTCGGTGATGCTGGCGAACCTCAGCCCCGAGACAGTCACTGTGCAGCTACGGGAAGTGGATTTGCAGGGGTTCGAGGAAGTTCTCTCGGACCGCCCGTATCCGGCCTCGACCGCATCCAGCCTGACATTGCATGGATACGGTTATCGCTGGTTCCGGCGCACCGGCTCAAAACAGTAGCAGCACCACGGCCAGCAACCCGCCGGTGGCCAGCAGCAACGCCGACACCTGGGTCGAGCTGAGGGCCAGTGCAGAATCCTTCGAGCGGCCATTGAACCGCCCGCGGGTACGATGCACCGACTCCTGCGGCTCGAACAGATTGTCCGGGCGCTGGCTGTCGTCGTCCTCGTGGGTCATTTGTCCGGCATAGGCGCTGCGGGCCAACAGACGATCGAGCAGGCCTGGCATCAGGCAAGTGCCGACGATCGCCTTGAGCGAGGCCACGCCCAACCACAACTCCCGGGGGGTACGTTTTACCACGCTGAAAATCGCCCGGGCGGCAACGTCCGGGTCATGGATCGGCGGCACCGGTTGCGGGCGCTTGCCGAGCTTGTTGCGGGCCCAATCGAACTGTGGCGTGTTGATCGCCGGCAGCTGCACCATGCAGACCTTGATGTCGCTGTGTTCGTGGAGCAGTTCGCAGCGCAAGGAATCGGTGAAACCACGCACCGCGAACTTGGCCGCGCAATAGGCCGCCTGCAGTGGGATGGCCCGGTAGGCGAGCGCCGAGCCGACCTGGATGATCACCCCGCGATTGCGCCGCCCCATCAGATCCAGCGCCGCGAGCGTGCCATGCACCGTGCCCAGGTACGTGACCTGGGTGACCCGGTGGATTTCTTCGGCGGTCAACTGGCGGATTGGCGACAACACGGTGACCATCGCGCAATTGATCCAGACGTTGACCGGGCCCAGCTCGCGCTCCATCCGTTGCGCCGCCGCGAATACCGCATCGGCGTCCGCGACATCGACGCTGATCGCCAGGCTCGTCGCGCCCAGTTGCTTGAGTTCTTCTTGCGTCGCCGCCAACGCTTGTTCGCCCCGGGCCAACAGCCCGACCCGGTAGCCGGACGCGGCAAACCGCTGGGCGGTCGCGCGGCCGACGCCGGCGGTGGCGCCGCAGATCACAACGACAGGTAGGTTTCGCTCATCCATTGCGTTCATCCGATCAATTGCTGCGCCTGGGGCGCTTGTGGTTTTGCTGGATGGCCAGGGGCAGGGCCCGGCGCCTGGCCCGGTTTTCATTAATTGTGAAAATCCGCGTCGGCGATGGTTCAGGATTTTTGCCGGCGGGCATCAAGCCCTGCACTTTTATGAAGCCCATGGCGGGGGATCGCACCATCGCAAGGCAATGAGTGGTGCTGTTGAGGCGGGGCTGGCGCAGGTTGGACTTCAGTGATTGATCTGGCCTCTTCGCGGGCAGGCCCGCTCCCACAGGGGATTTTGGGCCCATGCGAAGGGGTGGAGAGCGGGCAAGAATGAAGTCTGGCACGCTCGCTGCAAGAGGCTTGGCAGGCCCACCGCGAACACAATCGAGTGGGCAGCCCCGTCGGTCAACGAAGATCGAGCGCCAGCAGGCCGGGGGATATTACGGTAGGTCAGGGCGCAGTCGCCGGATCGATACCGCACAGAACAGGCAAAGACGCCTGGAACCGCAAGGTTTCAGGCGTCTTTTTTTTGCTTTCAAAAAACCGTGATGGGCTTTTGTCGGGTGCTTTCTATGAATTCCAACGTTGCTTCCCTGAACAAGCTGCAAACGCTGATCGTGATCGGCAATGGCATGGTCGGTCATCACTGCGTCGAGCAACTGATCGAGCGCGGTGCCCTCAATCATTACCGCGTGCATGTGTTCAGCGAAGAGCCGATGCGTGCCTACGACCGTGTGCATTTGTCCGAGTATTTCTCGGGCCGCGATGCCGAGTCGCTGGCCCTGGGCGAAGCCTCGTTGTACCAGACGCCCGGCGTCACGCTGCACTTGGGCGTGCCGGTGGTGGAAATCGATCGCCAGGCGCGCCAGGTCATCACCGCCACCGAGCGCCTCAGCTACGACAAGCTGGTGCTCGCCACCGGTTCGTACCCCTTCGTGCCGCCGATCCAGGGCGCCGAAGGTGATTCGTGCCTGGTCTACCGCACCCTCGAAGACCTCGACGCCATCCGCGCCGCCGCGAACAATGCCCGGCGTGGTGTGGTCGTCGGTGGCGGCCTGCTGGGCCTGGAAGCGGCCAATGCCCTCAAGACCCTTGGCCTGGAAGCTCACGTGGTGGAATTCGCTCCGCGGCTGATGCCGGTGCAACTGGACGAGCAGGGCGGCCTGGCCCTCAAGGCGCGCATCGAGAAACTCGGTGTCGGCGTGCACCTGTCCAAGGGCACCCAATCCATCAGCGCCGGTGAGCAATACCGTTACCGGATGAACTTCGCCACCGACGACTTCCTCGAAACCGACCTGATCGTGTTTTCCGCCGGTATCCGCGCCCAGGATGCCCTGGCTCGCCAATGCGACCTGCAGATCGGCCCGCGCGGTGGCGTGGTGATTGACGACCATTGCCAGAGCAGCGACCCGGACATCTACGCCATCGGCGAATGCGCCGCCTGGAATGGCAGCATCTTCGGCCTGGTCGCGCCGGGCTACCAGATGGCCCGCAATGTCGCGGCGCGCCTGTGCGGCGAGGCTGGCGAGGCGTTCACCGGCGCGGACATGTCCACCAAGCTCAAACTGTTGGGCGTGGACGTCGGTTCCATCGGCGACGCCCATGGCAACACGCCGGGTGCGCGCAGCTTCCAATTCATCGACGAAACCAGCGCCAGCTATCGGCGCCTGGTAGTGGACGCCGACGGCAAGCGCGTGATCGGCGCGGTGCTGGTGGGCGACAACAGCTATTACGACACCCTGCTGCAATACATGCAGAACGGCATCGCCTTGCCCAAGGACGCCGCCAGCCTGATCCTGCCATCGTCCGAAGGCGCTCCGACACTGGGCCCGGCGGCGCTGCCCGAAGCGGCGACCATCTGCTCGTGCCACAACGTCACCAAGGGCTCGATCTGCGCGGCCATCGACGGCGGCTGCAGCGATCTCGGCCAGCTCAAGTGCGACACCAAGGCCGGTACCGGTTGCGGCGGCTGCGCGGCCCTGGTCAAGCAGGTATTCGAACACGAGCTGATCGCCCGTGGCGTCAGCGTCGACAAGAGCCTGTGCGAACACTTCGCCTATACCCGCCAGGAGCTCTACGCACTGGTACGGGTGGAAGGGATTATCAGTTTCGAAGAGCTGCTGGCCAAACACGGTCGCGGCCATACCGGTTGCGACCTGTGCAAGCCGGCGGTGGGTTCGATCCTGGCGTCGTGCTGGAACCAGCCGATCATGGACCCGCACCTGGTGCCGTTGCAGGACACCAACGATACCTTCATGGCGAACATGCAGAAAAACGGCACCTACTCGGTGGTGCCGCGCATCGCCGGCGGTGAGATCACCGCCGACAAACTGATCGCCATTGGCGTGGTCGCGAAGAAATACGACCTCTACACCAAGATCACCGGCGGCCAGCGCATCGACCTGTTCGGCGCGCAGTTGCACCAGTTGCCGGACATCTGGGCCGAGCTGATCGAAGCCGGTTTCGAGACCGGCCATGCCTACGGCAAATCGACGCGTACGGTGAAATCCTGCGTCGGCAGCACCTGGTGCCGCTACGGGGTGCAGGACAGCGTGCAGATGGCCCTGACCATCGAAGACCGCTACAAGGGCCTGCGCTCGCCGCACAAGCTCAAGTTCGCGGTGTCCGGTTGCACCCGCGAATGCGCCGAGGCGCAGAGCAAGGACGTCGGCGTGATTGCCACCGAGAAGGGCTGGAACCTCTACGTGGCCGGCAACGGCGGCATGCGTCCACGCCACGCCGAGCTGTTCGCCACCGACCTGGATGACGCCACGCTGATCCGCTACATCGACCGGTTCCTGATGTTCTACATCCGCACCGCCGACAAGTTGCAACGCACCTCGGTCTGGCGCGAGAGCCTGGAAGGCGGCCTGGATTACCTCAAGGACGTGATCATCCACGACAGCCTGGGCCTGGGCGCCGAGCTCGAAGCGCAGATGCAACTGGTGGTCGACCGCTACGAGTGCGAATGGGCCAACGCCCTGAAGGATCCGGAAAAACTCAAGCGCTTCCGCACCTTCGTCAACGACAAGCGCGAAGATCCTGACGTCCACTTTGTCCGCGAACGTGGCCAGCGCCGGCCGGTGCATGCCGGCGAACTTCACCTGATTCCCGTCACCGAGGAGGTGCTCTGATGAGCCAGTCAAACGTCGTTCGTATCGCTCAAGAACCCGTCCAATGGCGCACCCTGTGCAGCCGCGAGGACCTGGTGCCCAATTCCGGCGTGGTTGCCTGGCATGACGGCCGCCAGGTGGCGCTGCTTTACCTGCCGGAGCATACGGACAAGCCGCTGTACGCCGTCGACAACCGCGACCCCAAGTCCGGCGCGAACGTCATCGGTCGTGGTCTGCTAGGCAGCATCAAAGGCGAACTGGTGATCGCCTCGCCGATGTACAAGCAGCATTTCCGCCTGGAAGACGGCCATTGCCTGGAATACCCCGAACAGCGCCTGCGGGTCTGGCCGGTGCGGTTGAACGGGGATGTGGTGGAGATTGGCGAGGACTGAGTCCGCAATAGCGGGTATTGGGGCTTTTTGTGGCGAGGGAGCTTGCTCCCGCTGGGCTGCGAAGCGGCCCCAAAATCTTACGGTCGCTGCGCACTGGAGCGCCAGCCCGGCCGAGCGGGAGCAAGCTCCCTCGCCACGAGAGCGGGGGATTTTTTCAAGTTTGGGGATTAGTCATGAAAACCGCCGCTCAACTGGTAAAGCTCAAGAGTGTGCAGAACCGGCAGGTCCACAGCATCGCACCGGACCAGACCGTGCTCGAAGCGCTGCAGATCATGGCCGAGAAAAACGTCGGCGCGCTGCCGGTGATCGAGGCCGGCGAGGTGGTGGGTGTATTCAGCGAACGAGACTATGCCCGCAAGATGGTGCTCAAGGGGCGTTCGTCAGTGGGCACCACGGTCCGTACCATCATGAGCGCGCCGGTCATCACCGCCGACAGCCAGCAGAGCATCGAACGCTGCATGGAAGTCATGACCGAGAGTCACCTGCGCCATCTGCCGGTGCTGGATGACGGCCAGTTGATCGGCCTGCTGTCCATCGGCGACCTGGTGAAGGAAGCGCTGGTCGAGCAGGCGGATCTGATCCGCCAACTGGAGCATTACATCCGCGGCCACTGAACCCACCCGTGGCAGGGAGGCACAGCTCTTGTGGCGAGGGAGCTTGCTCCCGCTGGGCTGCGTAGCGGCCCCAAAAATCTTACGGTCGCTGCGCAACCGAGCGGGAGCAAGCTCCCTCGCCACAC
>NZ_JBHFJB010000101.1:5664-15240 GCF_057334555.1 Pseudomonas sp. AGC41 | reverse complement strand
CCCCCCCCCCCCCCCCCCCCCCCCCACACTAGGTCCGCAACTTCACCCCAACGCGGATTAAATAGCCGTGATTACGCCACGCTACGTCGACGGCTCGATGCGCTGGTCAGCCGTTCCTCGATGCTGGCGCAACAATTCGATCTGCTCGGCGGGAATCAATGTACGCAGCGATTTGTACAGGGCTCGGGTTTCCAGCAGATTCCAGACCCGCAGCATGGTTTCCAGGGCGTCGAGGGGCTTGCTGATGAAGTCCCGGGCGCCTAATGCCAAGGCCCGCAGGCGGGTGTCGCGGGTGGCGTCGGCGGTCAGTACCAGGATCGGCAGGTAGTCATTGGCCGGGATGCGCCGGTTGAGCTGCTCCAGCACGGCAAACCCGTCGAAGGCCGGCATGTGCAGGTCGAGGATCACCAGGTCCGGCTCAAAACTGTTGAACAGGTCGAGTGTACGCAACGGCTCGGTGCTGCTCAGCACGTTGTGCAGCCCTTCACGGGCCAGCAGTTGTTCCATCAACTCAAGGTTGGGGCGCTGATCGTCGATAATCAGGATGCGCAGATCGCGATTCATGCGGACTCCGGTAAATAACGTTCAAGGTGGCCGAGGAAGGCCTGGATATGAATGGGCTTGGTCAGGATCGCCGTGGCGCCGGCCTCGCGCAGGGCGCGGTGAGTGAGGTCGCTGGCATCCGCGGTGATCATCAGCACGGGCGTGGACGCGGTGGCCGCCGACTGGCGCAACCGACACAGGACTTCCAGCCCCTCCAGGTCCGGCAATGTCACGTCCAGCAGGATCAGCTGCGGCGCGTGCTGGCGCGCCAGGTCGAGGCCCAACTGGCCTTGCATGCTCGAGAGCAGCTGGATGCCCGGGCGACGCTGCATCAGGGTTTCGATCAAGGCGAGGCTCGACAGGTTGTCTTCGATGCACAAGACCTTGCCGTCGAACTCGGTGCGCGGGCGGGTGATTTCCAACGCCGCCAAGGGCGGCAGCTGGGCGCCGGACACCTGGGCAGCGGGCAAGCGCAAGGTGAAGCAGCAGCCTTGTCCCGGTTCGCTGAGTACCTGGAGGCTACCCTGCATCATCTCCAGCAGGCTTTTGCTCAGGGAGAGTCCCAGGCCTGTGCCTTCGACCTGTGGGTCGGCGCCCAGGCGTTCGAACGGCTTGAACAACTGGTCCAACTGTTCGGGGGCGATGCCGTGCCCGGTGTCGCTGACGGCAATGCCCACCTGTTGGCCCTCGACGCTCACTTCGATACGCACCTCGCCGCCGGGACGGTTGTACTTGATGGCGTTGGAAAGCAGGTTGAGCAACACCTGGACCAGGCGTTGGCGATCGGCAAGCACGCCACTGCCTTCGGGCAGCGCGGGCAGGGCAGCCAGATGAATTGCCGAATCCGCGGCCATCGGCGACACCAGCGTCAAGGCTTCGTGCAGCACGGTCGGCAGGGCAATTGGCTCGATGTTCAGGGGCAGCCGGCCGGCTTCGATCCGGGCGATGTCGAGCACTTCGTTGATCAGCGCGAGCAAATGCTGGCCGGCGCGCAGGATGTGGCTGACCTGCGGGCGCTGGCCGGCGACCGAGTCCATGTCCAGCAATTGCGCGAAGCCGAGGATGGCGTTCAGCGGCGTGCGCAACTCATGACTCATGCGCGAAAGAAATTCGCTCTTGGCCCGGCTCGCGCTTTCCGCTTCCTCACGGGCGGTACGCAGGGCGATTTCAGCGGTGCGCCGGTCGGTGATGTCGCGGGTGATCTTGGAAAAACCCCGCAGGGCGCCGGTGCTGTCGTATTGAGTGGTGATGACCACGCTGGCCCAGAAGCGACTGCCGTCCTTGCGACAACGCCAGCCTTCTTCCATGTAGTGACCGTCGCGGGTGGCCTCGCGCAGGGCCATTTCGGGGTGGGCCGGGCACTCTTCGGCCAAGTAGAACAGCGAGAAATGCCGGCCGAGTACCTCCTGTTCGGTATAGCCCTTGATCCGCTCGGCCCCGGCATTCCAGGTGATCACATGGCCCTTGGCGTCGAGGGCAAAAATGCCGTAGTCCTTGACGCCATCGATGATCAGCCGCAGGCGTTCCTCGTTATCGCGCAGGGCGCGCTCGCGTTCGGCGAGCAGCTGCCCGGCTTCCACCAGGCGCGTGCCCAACTGGCCGATTTCGTCCTTTTCCGGCGGTTGCGGCAACAATGGCTGGCCCAGCGCCAGGCGCTGGGCGTTGCCTTGCACCTGCTGGACCCGGGCGACAATGCCCTTGGACAGGAACAGCACCGCGACAATCGCCCCGAACAGCCCGCAGACCGCTGCGAGCAGGGTCGCGAACAGCAGGCGCATGCGCGTTGCCGATGCGGCGGCGCTGCGGTCGGCGAGCAGGGCATCCTCGCGGATGCGCATGGCGCTGATCTGCTCGCGCAGCACGTCGAGCACCTGTTTGTTTTCGATCAGGATCGCGGTGATAGTGGCTGTGTTGTCGGCCTTGCCGGTGCGCAACGCTTGCAACCCGACGAGCTTTTCGGTGATCAGCGGGGTAATGGTCTTGAGGTGCTCGCGCATCCTCGCGTCACGGATATTGTGATCCAGGCGTTGCAATGCAGCCTGGATCCTCGGGGTGGCCTGTTCGTAGCCGGGCAGGAAATCTTCACGCCGGGTCAGCAGGTAACCGCGCACGCTGGCCGCGGCCTCGGCCAGCAATGTGTGCACGGCCTGGATGTCGCCCTGGACCAGCAGCACCCGGCGCACATCCTCCTCGGCACGGGCCGTCTGGCGTTCGGTGATATAGATCAGCACCAGCGACAGCAGCAGGACCACCAACGGCAGCGAGATCACCACCAACGCCTTGCCGCGTAACGGCAAGTCGGCCCATCTGCGGGCGGCCAGAAACCTCATGGCCATTGTCCGGTGGGTTGTGCCACCAGCCCCAGGGCGACGCCGCGCACCGCGGCCTGGGTCCGGTCGGCGGCGCCGAGCTTGCCGATGACCCGCTCCACATGCGCCTTGGCCGTGCCGGGGGCGATGCCGAGTTTTTCACCGATCTCACGATTACTGAACCCACCGGCCACCAGCCCGAGTACCTGGCGTTCGCGCGCGGTCAGGGCCTGGACGGGCGTTGCACCGTTGGCGCCGCGTTCGGCCATGCGGCGCAACAGACGGGCGCTGACCGAACTGTTCAGTGCCTCTTCTCCCTGGGCGACCCGCCTGAGGGCCTGGAGCATTTCCTCGCGGCTGGCATCCTTGAGCAGATAGCCGACGGCGCCCGCAGCGATGGCCGCTTCGAGGTGGTCGGGGCTGTCGTCCATGGTGAAGATCATCACTTTGATCTGCGGCTGGCGTTGTTGCAGGATGCGCGCCGCGCCGAGGCCATTGAGCACCGGCATGCGGATGTCGAGGATGGCGATGTCCGGCTGTAGCCGCTCGCACAGGTCGAGCGCCTCCTGGCCGTCGCAGGCCTGGCCGACGACTTCGAACCCTTCGGTACCGGCGAGCATGGAGACGAACCCGGTGCGGGTCACTTCGTGATCATCGGCCAACAGCAGGCGCAAGGGACGATTCATGGCTGTGCTCCGTGGGCTGGCAACGGCACGCTGGCCAGCAGTCGAGTGCCGCGGGCGGGTGCGCTATGACAGTCCAGTTGGCCGCCCAGCAGGCTCGCGCGCTCCTGCATGGCGGCCAGGCCGAGGTGGCAGCTGCCATTGGTCTCGATGGGTTGTTCCTGGGCGAATCCGCAGCCATCGTCCTCGACCCGCAGCCAAGCCTGGCCGTCTCGCACCGCCAGCCCGAGGGAAACCTGATTGGCCTGGGCGTGCTTGAGAATGTTGTTGATGCCTTCCTGGGCGATGCGAAACAGCGCAATCTCGGTATTATCCGGCAGGCGCGCGGTGCTGTGCTCGACCCAATCGACCCGGAGCCCGGCGTCACGCAGACGATCGGCCTCCTTGTCGACGGCTTTGTACAAGCCGAAGTCGTCGAGCACATGCGGACGCAGGCCGCCGATCAGTTGCCGACCTTCGCCGACGCAGCCCTGGGCCAGTTCGAGAATGCCCCGCAGCTCATCGGCCAGCACCGCCGGCAAAGGCGGGCAGCGACCGGCGAACCCCTGGAGGCGTTGATGCAAGCCGGCGAGGTTCTGCGCGAGGCCATCGTGCAGGTCATAGGCGACGCGTTTGCGCTCGTCCTCCTGGGCGCTGAACAACCGATGGACCAGCTCGGACATGGTCCGCTCGCGAGCCTGGAGCGTCTGCAGCAGGCGGCTGTTCTCCAGGTGCGCCGCCAACAGCGTGGCCAGCAATTGCAGCGATTCGATGTCTTCATTGTCAGGGACGCCCAAGGGCACGCTGTTGCCTAATAGCAGCGCGCCGAACGCAACGCCGTCGGACCCGCGCAGCGGAATCCGCAGGATTTGCGGCAACGGCGTGCCGGGGCGATCCATCCATTGCGAAGCGGGCGAGGGCGGTTGGGCCAGCTCGGCGAGCAGCTCGAGGCGCTCGCCGCTGCCGTGGCTGGCGACGGTCTGCAACTGGCTGTCGGCGTTCCACTCCAGCAACAGACCGTGATCCATGGCGACGAACGCGCACGCACGTTCTACCGCGCGTTGGCGCATCTGCGCCAACGGCAAGCGGGTCAGTTCGTGCCCGGTGCCCAACAACAGGCCCAGGCGCGCCGCCCGGCTTTGCGACTGGCGGTATTGGGTGCGGATCGCCAAGGCGCTGCCAGGGTCATGGGGTGGGCTTTGCATGGGGAACTCCAGCGTGGAAGGGCAAACCGGCGCGGTTGCTGATGGTTTCATTAAACCCTGTGATCGACACCCGGCCTATCTGCCGAATGGCATAGGCGATCGGCACCGGTTGGCCGATGCCGGGGCTTGCGAAGGCCGGCACAGTGGGCTCATTGAAACCCAAAGGAACGCTACGATGAAAATGAAAAACTGTGCCATTGCCGCTTTTCTCCTGCTGGGCGCCCCCCTTGCCCAAGCGCTGGAGACCACGCCGTTTGTCTACAGCACCGTGGCCGAGCAGCCGCAGAACGTCAACGACCGTGAAATCGCCGGGCTATTCGATCGCTGGAACGCTGCGTTGAAGACCGGCAGCGCCGTCGCGGTCACCAGCCTGTACGCCCCGGATGCGATTCTGCAACCGACCGTCTCCAACAAGGTGCGCAGTACCCCGGCGCAGATCCAGGACTATTTCGTGCACTTCCTGGCGGCCA
Organism: Pseudomonas sp. AGC41; assembly: GCF_057334555.1. Lineage (NCBI taxonomy): Bacteria > Pseudomonadati > Pseudomonadota > Gammaproteobacteria > Pseudomonadales > Pseudomonadaceae > Pseudomonas > Pseudomonas sp. AGC41. The sequence continues at coordinate 10,051 of NZ_JBHFJB010000101.1, read as the reverse complement.
AGCCGGTCGGGGTGATCAACTACCGGGAAATCCGCCACCTGGGGCCTGACGCGGCGATGGACAGCGGAGTCTATACCTTCACGCTGACCCAGGCCGACGGTTCCAAGCGGGAAGTGCAGGCGCGCTATACCTTCCTTTACGAGCGACTCGACGGCCAGTGGAAGATCATCAACCATCACTCGTCGGCCATGCCGGAAGTACCCAAGACCCTGCAGGCCAGCCACTGACGGCGGGCGATATACGGCGCGCCCTCGATGTCCAAGGGCGCCTGCTTCGCCAGACGTTTTGACCGTCGATGAATTAAAGCCTTGGAATCACCTGGGAACATTAATTAGAATCAGTCTCATTTAAGACATTCTTGCCCAGGGCCACTTCAATGCTTGATGCAGCTAAGCCGGCGGAGCACGCCCTCGACGCGTTATACCGTGACCATGGCGGTTGGCTGGAAGGCTGGTTGCGACGGCGCATGGGCAATGCCTGGGATGCCGCCGACCTGCGCCAGGATACGTTTTTGCGCGTACTCTCCAGCGCCCAGTCACTGGCCGACCTGCATGAACCGCGCGCCTACCTGTTGACGGTGGGCAAGCGCTTGTTGAGCAATTTCTACACGCGCCGCCATCTGGAACAGGCCTATCTCGACGCGTTGGCCAGCCTGCCCGCCGAATGCGTGCCGTCTTCAGAGCAGCGCTGGCTGCTGCTGGAAACCCTGCAGGCCCTGGACGAGTTGCTCGACGGCCTGCCGCCGATGGTGCGGCGGGCGTTCCTCTGGAGCCAGCTCGAAGGCCTCGGTTATCGCGAGATCGCCGAGCGCCTGCAAGTCGCCGAGCGCACCGTGAAGCGTTATATGGCCCAGGCCTACGAACATTGCCTGTTGGTGGACTTCTGATGCGCCAGGCTCCGTCGGCCGAAGCCCGTGAAGTCGCCCGGGCGGCGGCCCGCTGGCTGGCGCTGGTCGAGTCGGGAGCCGCTGAGTTCGATCACGGCGCGTTGCAACGCTGGCGTGAAAGCAAGGCCGAGCACGAAGCGGCCTGGCAGAAAGCCCAGCGCTTGCGCCAGCGGTTTGCCGAGGTGCCGTCAGCGTTGGGCCTGGCCACCCTGGATCGTCCCGCACTGGCCCGTCGCAGCGTACTCAAGCGCGCGTTGGGTGTCGCCGCGCTGGTACCAACTGCCTGGTTGCTGGGACATGAACTGCCGCTGGAGGCCTGGCGCGCCGACCTGCAGACCGCCACCGGGGAACGCCGGCGGTGGACGCTGGCCGGTGGCAACGTTTTGCAGTTGAACACCGACAGCGCTGTGGACCTTGACCTCGAGGCGCGCCGCCTGATGCTGCTGCGCGGCGAGATCGCCCTGAAAGTCGTCGACGGCCCCTTGGCGGTCCAGCTGCCCTACGGTGGGGTGAGCGTCGGCCGAGGCGAAGTCTGTATTCGCCTGGATCAACGCAGCTGCCGGGTTTCGGTAGTCAGCGGCGCGGTGCAACTGCAGCCTGCGCAAGGGCCAGCGCTGAGACTCGAAGAAGGCCAACAGGTAGACCTGAGTGCCACTGGCGCGGCTGCGACCAGCACGTTCGACGCCGGGCAGATGGGTTGGCGTGAAGGCGTACTCGTGGCGCAGAACCAGCCGCTGGGGGATTTCCTTCGCGAGCTGGACCGCTATCGCCCCGGCGTGTTGCGCTGGGACGAAGGGTTGGAAGCGCTCCGCGTCACCGGCAGCTTCCGCCTGGAAAACACTGACCGGATCCTCGCGCTGCTCTCGGCCAGCCTGCCGCTTGAGGTGCACATGCGTACCCGCTACTGGGTCACCTTGACGCCGCGAAAAAATATCGCCTGAAGCCTGTCCCCTTTTTTTGTCTCGCTTGTCATTCAAGGCAACTGAACAAAAAACGAGAGTTGCTCCAATGCCCGCAGCAGTATCTTTACGTTTTCGTCCGGCCCTCGCTGGCTGGCGCCCGTTGCTGAACCTGAGCCTCATGCTGAGCCTGAGCTCCAGTGCGTTTTTCATCTCGCCCAGCCAGGCCGAGGAAAGCGCCCGACGCAGCTATCAGGTTCCCGCCGGCAGCCTCGGCGCCGCGCTGACCCGGTTCGCCGGGCAGGCTGGCGTCAACCTCTCGGTGGACCCGGCCCTGGTGAGCGGTCGCAACAGCGCCGGGCTAGCTGGCGAGTTTGGCGTGGAGGAGGGATTTAACCGGCTGTTGCAGGGTTCCGGCCTGCAGCTGCAGCCAGTGGGCGAACAGGCCTACATGCTCACTCCGGCGGCGCAAGGCAGCAGCCTGCAACTGGCGCCGACCTCGATTTTCGGCGCCACCGGCGCGACGCAAGGCGACCCCTACGCAGGGGGGCAGGTGGCACGGCGTGGATCCCAGGGCTTGCTCGGCTCCCGTGACTTCATGGAAACGCCGTTCAGCATGACCACCTACACGGGGGAGACGGTCAAGAATCTGCAGGCACGGACCCTCGGTGACCTGGTCGCCAGCGATCCCTCGGTGCGCGCCACCAACCCGGCGGGCGGGCGTTATGAGCAATTCACCATTCGTGGCTTGAGCCTGTTCAACAGTGACGTGGCCTACAACGGTCTTTATGGCGTATTGCCGACCTACACGATCGATATGGAGATGGCCGATCGCGTCGACATCCTCAAGGGCCCGACCCAACTGATCAACGGGATCTCGCCGCGTGGCAGCGTCGGCGGCGGGATCAACGTAGTGCCGAAGAGGGCCACCGACAAGCCGATCACATCCCTGACCGGCAGCTATGCCTCCGACAGCCAGCCCGGCGCTGCCGTGGATGTCGGCCGCCGTTTTGGCGAGGACAACCAGTTCGGCGTGCGTTTCAACGGCGTCAAGCAGGCCGGCGACACCGACTGGGATCATCAGCGCGTGGATCGCCAGATGGCCGTGCTGGGCCTGGATTTTCGTGGCGAGCGCTTGCGTCTTTCCACCGATATCGGCCACACCGAGCGTGACACCGACGCACCGCAGGAGCGCGTCCAGATCGGCGCCGCCGCGCCGGTACCGCATGCCAGCGATGTGCGACGCAATTACGCGCAGCATTGGAGCAAGGCGCGTACCGAGGACACCTTCGGCGCCGTGAACGGCGAATTCGACGTCAGCGATTCGGTCATGCTTTACGGCGGCGTCGGTGCTCGCAAGAGCAACCACGACTTCCTGCGGCACAACGTGTCGGTCACTAATGCGGCCGGCGATTTCACCGTGTCGCCCCGCGACTTTACCCGGGACGAAAATGTGCGAACGGCCAATGCCGGGGTGCGCAACTGGTTCCAGACCGGCCCGGTGAGCCATGAGCTGAACCTGGCGGCCAGTTATTTCTACATGGATTTCGAGAACGGCGGCGCCCGTTATGCCAACGGGCGCAGCAACCTGTATGACCCGGTGCCGACACCGACGCCGAACACCCCCACACGGCCGGACCCAAAGGTCCATACCGAGAACCACTTCAGCGGCGTGGCGCTGTCCGACACCCTGGGTTTCTTCGATGACCGCCTGCTGCTGACCCTGGGCGCCCGCTGGCAGCGGGTGGAAGTCGACGACTGGTCCGATGGGGTCAAGGGTCCCACCGCCTATGACGAGGAAAAAGTTTCGCCGTCGGGCGGGATCCTGTTCAAGGCCACCGACAAGCTGTCCCTCTACGCCAACTACATGGAAGGCTTGAGCCAGGGCAAGATCGCGCCGACGTCCTCGGACAACAGCGATGAAATCTTCCCGCCGTTCATCAGCCGCCAGGTCGAGGTTGGCGCCAAGTACGATGCCGGCGCGCTGGCCGTTACCGCCGCCGTGTTCCGGATCAAGCAACCGGCCTATGCCACCGACGCCACGACCAATGTCTTCGGCCCGAACGGCAAACGCGAGAACACCGGCGCGGAAGTCAGCGTATTCGGTGAACCGGTCAAGGGATTGCGCCTGCTCGGTGGCGTGATGTACATCGACAGCGAACTGACCGACACCACCAACCCGGCGTTTGAAGGCAACCGCGCGCCGGCGACACCGGAGTACAACGTCAACCTGGGCGCCGAATGGGATGTGCCGACCGTGCAGGGGTTGACCCTGACCAGCCGCGGCATCTATTCAAGCTCGCAGTACCTGGATCCGTCCAATACCAAGGAAATCGATTCCTGGGAGCGGTTCGACGTCGGTGCGCGGTATGCCTTCAAGGTCGATGACAAGCACATCACCTTGCGCGCCAATATCGAGAACGTGGCGGACAAGCGCTATTGGAGCTCGGCCGGGGCTTCGGATGACAGCGAGCCGGGGTTGACTCTGGCGACGCCGCGCACTTACCTGGTGTCGGCGACTGTCGATTTCTGATCGGTTTGCTGTTTATCCTGTGGGAGCAAGCAGCCATGAAATTCTGATCGCCCAATCCAACTGTGGGAG
>NZ_JBHFJB010000101.1:0-5610 GCF_057334555.1 Pseudomonas sp. AGC41 | reverse complement strand
CCCCCCCCCCCCACAGGGGATGTATTGGCATCTTAAAAACAATATCAGCCGTCGCGGAACAGGTCGTGCGCATCCAGCAGCCGCCAGGCGATTTCAGGCCGTTTCTCCAAGCCCCGACGGATCGCCGCCGGAATCGACTGGCGGATCTTGCGGCACAGGCCTGGCTGCTCCTGGAATTCGATAGCAATGCCGCGCATGGTCCGCACTTCGTTGTAACCCGGCTCGATGGTTACCCGTACGCCGAGGTTTTCATACAGCCGCTGCTGCAAGCGTTCGAGCTCGTCCAGGCTCTGGACGTTTTCCAGTCGCTCAAGCAGGCGTTTCTCTTCCTGTCGATTCAGGCAAAGGATGCGCAAATCGCTGCCTGGCGTTTGCAGCAACGCATCACGCCCGCAATCACAGACGCCGGGCGGGCAGGGGGGACGGATCGGAATCGACGCGGTCATGGGCTCCACAAGCTCTGCGACACAACAAAACCGCCTTGGGGCGTAAGAACGACCTCGGCAATGTGATGCCTGGCGGCGCGTCGGTCAAGCCTCCGCGGGGGCCGCTTGTCCGCGTCCGAATCGGCTCCGCTCGTCTGTTTTGCCGTGATTCGATCAAATTTTTCAGCACCGGGCGGGCTCAAGAAGACAAACACGTCGCGGCTCGCTCCGACAGTTGAGCCGCTCCCGGAAAAAAGGAGAACCCATCGAATGCAACCCGATCCGTCCACCTTACCGCTGCTGGAAGAACTGCTGATGGCCCGTGGGCCCGGCGGGCAGGAGCATGAAGTGCGCGACATCTGCCGGCGGGAACTGGAACCGCATTGCGACGAGACCCGGGTCGACCCGGCCGGTAATGTGATCGGCCTGATCAAGGGCACACGCTCGAGCGGCAAGGCGAACCAGCCGATCCGGATCATGGCGCACCTGGACGAAATCGCCATGCTGGTCAAACGCATCGAGCCGGACGGCACGTTGCGCGTGGTGGCGCTGGGGGGCGCCAATCCGATCAATTTCGGGGTGTGCCCGGTGGACATTCTCGGCGATCGGGATTTCATTCCCGGGGTACTGTCGTTCGGATCGATGCACAGCACCGGTGAAACCCATCAGGGCGCCGATGTGCTGTCGGGGAACGTCAATTGGGGCGATGTCCATGTGATCACCCGGTGCTCCGGTGAGCAGCTGCAAGCTCACGGCGTGCGGCCCGGTACCCGGGTAGTGCTGAGCCAGCATTGGCGGCGTCCGTTCCGGGTCGGCGATGCCATCGCGGCGCATTTCCTCGACGACCGCGCGCCGATGGTCGCGACACTGCAAGCCGCGAAGTTATTGGCTGAGCACCGAACAGAGCTGGCAAACGACGTTTATTTCGTTTTTACCACGCAGGAAGAAGAGTCCAATGCCGGCGCGCTGTATGCCGCCAGCCACCTGCCTGGAGATGCCACGGTAGCGGTGGAGGTCGGTCCGATCATTTCCGAATACGCTACCCGTCTGAGCGTCGACCCGATCATCAACACCGGCGACCAGAACGGCTGCTACAACCGTGAGATCGTCGACCAGTTGTACCAGGCCGGCAAACGTCGCGGGTTGACGCCTCAGTTCGCGCTGCTGGTGGATTTTGCCAGTGACGCCAGCGCGATCATGAGCAGCGGCGTCTCGGCCCAAGGTGGATGCATCGCCATTCCGACTGAAAACACCCACGGTTACGAACTGATCCTGGAGGGAAGTATCGAGGCCTGCGCGGTGACGTTGCTGGAGTTCCTGCTGAGTCGCGGCCACGACTGACACGCCAAAGATCCCAGTGGGAGCGAGCCTGCTCGCGAAAGCGGTCTCACAGCCGATGAAAATATCGACTGTGATGGCCCCTTCGCGAGCAGGCTCGCTCCCACAAGAGGGACAATTACAGCCCCAATTCGGACAGCCCCGGATGATCATCCGGACGTCGGCCCAGCGGCCAATGGAATTTACGCTCGCTTTCCTTGATCGGCAGGTCGTTGATGCAGGCGTAGCGATTGAACATCAAGCCGTTCTCGTCAAACTCCCAGTTCTCATTGCCGTAGGAGCGGAACCAGTTGCCTGAATCATCGTGCCATTCATAGGCATAACGCACGGCGATGCGGTTATCGGTGAACGCCCAGAGTTCCTTGATCAGCCGGTAGTCCAGCTCCTTGGCCCATTTGCGGGTCAGGAAGGCCTTGGCTTCTTCCCGACTATGGGCGAACTCGGCGCGGTTACGCCATTGGGTGTCGAGGGTATAGGCCAGCGATACCTTCTGCGGATCGCGAGAGTTCCAGCCGTCTTCGGCCAGGCGAACTTTCTCGATCGCGGTTTCACGGTTGAACGGCGGCAGCGGTGGGCGAACTTCAGCAGAGGACGACATGGTTAATCTCCCGATAAATGAATGATGAATTGCACTGTTTTCTGTCTCAACGGCGGTCTGTCTCAACGGCAGTCTGTCTCACCGACGGTCTTGCGATACGCGTGTTGCTTATTCGATACCCAGCAGGGTTTTCAGTACCTCCTGTGCCTGATCGGCGGCACTGTGATCAGCCATGACCAGTGCAACGCTGATGGCGCCATCGATCAGGATAAGCAGCTTCCCCGCCAGTACTTGCGGTTGCTCGAGGCCTTGCTCGCTGCACAGGCCGGTTACATAGTCGAGCAGCTTCTGTTTGTGCATCTTTGCCACCTGGCGGACCGGGTCCTGCGGGTCGCCGGTTTCGCCGCTGGTATTGATGAAGGCGCAACCGCGAAAGCCTTCGCTGTCGAACCAGCCCTTGAGCACCGGAAACAGGTTCAGCAACCGCGCGAGGGGCGTCGGCGCCTTGTCCACTTCGCTGCTGAACCAGTGCATCCAACGTTCATCGCGGCGCTTGAGGGCGGCGACGACCAGGTCCTCCTTGTTGGCGAAGTAGCGGTAGATGCTTTTCCTCGAGACGCCGGCGGTTTTCACCAGGAGATCCATGCCAGTGGCGGCGATGCCACCTTTGTAAATCAACTTTTCGGCGACATCGAGGATGATGTCGCGTGTTTCATTGCTAGTGATTTCGTTCATGGGACGAACAGTAGAACGATCGTTCTCCTTGGTCAAATGTTTTTTCGTCGCGAAGGGGAGGCCCAAACCCGCGCGTCATGGTGTAAGCTCATCCGTTCTTCGGATTCGACCTTTTGCGAGCCCTATGCCGTCGCTTTTCAAACGCACCCTGCTGCCCAAGCTGCGCAGCTTTCCACTCACCGCCGAGGCTGTGACCATCCTCGACGGCGCCGCCGAGTTTCGCCGTTGCCTGCTGGAGAAAATTGCCCAGGCGACCCAGCGCATCTACATCGTCGCGCTCTACCTGCAAGAGGACGAGGCCGGCCAGGAAATCCTTGATGTCTTGCATGCCGCCAAAGCTGCGCGCCCCGAGCTGGACATCGCCGTGGTGGTGGACTGGCTACGGGCCCAGCGCGGCCTGATCGGCGCCAAGAAGCAGCCGGGCAACTCGGCGTGGTATCAGCAGCAGACCCGCGTCCATGACAGCGAAGTGCCGATCTACGGCGTGCCGGTGCAGACCCGCGAGTTGTTCGGCGTGCTGCACCTGAAAGGCTTTGTGATCGATGATTGTGTGCTCTACAGCGGCGCGAGCCTGAACAACGTCTACCTGCACAAATTCGACAAATACCGCTACGACCGCTATCACCTGCTGCAGAACAGCGCGCTGGCCGATTCGATGCATCACCTGGTGCAACACGGCCTGATTGCCTCCAAGGCGGTGCATCGCCTCGACCTGCCGAACCTGCCCAGCACCCGCAGCTTGCGCAAGGACATCGGCGACCTGCGCAGCCGCCTCAAATATGCAACCTATGACACAACGGCCGGCAGCCTCGACAAAGACGGCCTGTCGGTGAGCCCGCTGCTGGGCGTCGGCAAGAATAATCCGCTGAGCAAGGTCATTAGCGAGCTGATCGCCAGCAGCCGTCAGCAACTGACCATCTGCACGCCGTATTTCAACCTGCCGCTGGCCGTGACCCGGGACATCAATCGGGCCCTGGCGCGCGGGGTACGGATCGACATCATCGTCGGTGACAAGACCGCCAACGATTTTTATATCCCGCCCAACGAGCCGTTCAAGATCATTGCGGCATTGCCCTATCTGTACGAGATCAGCCTGCGTCGCTTCGCCAAGCGGCATCAGCGCTACATCGACAGCGGCCAGTTGAACCTGCATCTGTGGCGCGACGGCGATAACACCTACCACCTCAAAGGCATGTGGGTCGACGAGCGCTACACCTTGCTCACCGGCAACAACCTGAACCCGCGGGCGTTTCGCCTGGATCTGGAAAACGCCCTGTTGCTCGACGATCCCAAGGGTGAATTGCTGGGGCCACGACAGGCTGAGCTGGAGCGGATCTATCAACACACCCGGCGGATCGAACGTTACCTGGACCTGGAGACCCTGCCGGACTATCCCGCCGCGGTGAGCAAATTCCTGAAACGGGTCAGCCGGGTGCGAATAGAGCGGCTGCTTTACCGGATCCTGTGAACCGCCGCGCCATGTCGGAAAAAGACACCATCTCCATCCAGCTGGTGCGCGAGGCGCTGCTGCAAAGCTGCGCCCCTGGAGCTGCTACCGAAGAAGTCCTGAGCAAGGTCGGTATCGACCCCGCCTGGCTCGACGAGCCCCAGGCGCGCGTGCCGGCCCATGCCTATGCGCGGCTGTGGCGCCTGCTGGCGAGGCGGCTGGATGACGAGTTCTTCGGCATGGACCCGCGCAAGCTCAAGTCCGGCAGCCTGGCCTTCCTGTGCCAGTGCGCCATGGCCCAGCCGACGTTGGCGACCGGGTTGACGGCGGGGCTGGGTTTCCTCTCCTTGATGCTTGAACACCTGCCGGCCCAGTGGGTTCGCCAGCAAAGCCTGGCGGAAATCGTCCTGCTCGAAGACGATCAGGACCCGCGCCGGGCCTTTACCTATTTCACCTATTGGATGATCGTCCATGGCGTGGCCTGCTGGCTCGCCGGGCGGCGCATTCCAATCCTGTCCGTCGAGTTGCGTTGCCCGGCGCCGGATTTCTGCGATGACTATCGGGTGATGTTCTCGCAGAACCTGCGCTTCGACCGGCCCCGTACGCGGATGATCTTCTCCGCCGACTGCCTGGACCTGCCCATCCGCCGCAGTCCGGAAGAGCTCAAGCGCTTCCTGGCCCAGGCCCCGGCGAACATCTTGGTCAAATACCGCGACCCGCAAAGCCTCGCCAGCCGTATCCGGCATGATCTGCGCCAGCTGCCCGCCGAGCAGTGGCCGGAAACCGAGGCCCTGGCCCAGCAACTCTGCGTCTCCGCATCGACCCTGCGCCGCCGCCTGGCGGAGGAGGGCCAGACTTACCAAGGCCTGAAAGACAGCGTGCGCAAGGAACTGGCGATCGCCTGGCTGGCCGAACCCGCCATCAGCTTCGTCGAGATCGCCGCGCGGTTGGGCTTTGCCGACGCCAGCTCGTTCTACAAGGCGTTTCGCAAATGGTCCGGGTCCAATCCCGGGCACTATCGCAGCCTGATTCTCAACGAGGCTGACTGATCCGAGTTCCTGGTTGACTGGGCTGCCGTCTTCGCGAGCAGGCTCGCTCCCAGATTGGAATATTGGCTGTCCCATGTG
>NZ_JBHFJB010000100.1:0-5630 GCF_057334555.1 Pseudomonas sp. AGC41 | reverse complement strand
GCAAAACCTGTGTGGGAGCGAGCTTGCTCGCGATAGCGGTCCCACAGGCGCAAGAAATCTCAAGCCACCAAGGATATACGTCCGCGATCATCGTCGAGCAAAACCCTTACACAATTTCACACAGCCTCTACAAAACTTCACCAATCGGCCTGCAACAGGGCCGCCGCACACGCGACGATCCGCCGACACGCATCCGCCAATTGCATCTGATCGACCACCAGGCCGATCCGGATATGCCCCGCCGCGCTCGGCCCGAACGCCTCGCCCGCCAGCACCGACACGCCATAGCCGTCGAGCAGGCGCTCGGCAAATGCCTGGGCGGCGAGACCCGTCTGGCGCACGTCGACCATCACGAACATGCCGCCATCGGGCCGTACCGGCCTGAGGCCCGCACGCCCCTCCAGCGCCGCGCACACCAGGTCACGGCGCTGGCGATATTCCTCGCGCATCCGCGCCACTTCAGGCAGATCCCGCTCAAGGGCAACCTGGGCGGCGCGCTGGACGAAGTCCGGCAGGCCGAACAGCATGCACAGCGACAGGTTGGCCAGGTGCCCGGCAAGGGACTCGGGGCCGATGGCCCAGCCGATGCGCCAGCCCGTCATGGCGTGGGATTTGGACAGGCTGTTGAGGGTGGCGGTGCGCTCGGCCATGCCCGGCAGGCTGGCCGGGCTGATATGTTCGCCGTCGTAGAGCAAGTCGCTGTAGACCTCATCGCTGATCAGCCACAGGTCATGCTCGATGCACAGTTGCGCCAACGCTTGCCAGGTAGCTAGCGGCAGGCTCGCGCCGGAGGGATTGTTGGGGCTGTTGAGCAGCATCGCGCGGGTACGCGGCGTGATCAGCCGGGCCACGTCGGCCGGCTCTACCCGAAAAGCGTTTTCCGGACGCACCGCCACCGGGACCACTTTCGCCCCGCAGGCGCCGAAGACCGCTTCGTAGGTGACGTACATCGGTTCGGCGACAATCACCTCGTCGCCGGGGTCGAGCAGGCATTGCGCGACCGCGAAGACCGCACACTGGGCGCCGGGCAGCACCGTAACGTGCCCGGCACCCACCGGTTGGCCGCAACGTAGCTGGTGGCGCCGGGCGATGTTGGCGCGCAACGCATGCAGGCCGCGGGTATCCGAATAATGCGTGTCCCCCGCCCGTAGGCTGGCGACGGCGGCCTCGACAATGGCCGGTGGTGTGTCGAAATCCGGATCGCCCACCGACAGCAACAGCACCTCCCTGCCCTGTTCGCGCATGGCCAGCGCCCGGTCATGGATCTGCCAGGCGGCGGCGCCGTCGCCGGTGATGCGTTGGGTCAAGGCTGAAAAGCGCATGCATTACTCCTGTTAGCGCGGTATCCAGCTTCAACCCTATCTCAAATAACGAAGCGCGCCACCGTCGCATTCAAACCCACCGCCAGGCGCGACAGTTCGTGGGTGGCGTCGCTGGTCTGTTGCGCGCCGCTGGCCGATTGGGTGGCCAGGTCACGGATGTTCATCAGGTTGCGGTCCACTTCACGGGAGACCTGGGCCTGTTCTTCGGACGCGCTGGCAATGACCAGGTTGCGCTCGTTGATCTGGTGGATCGACTGGGTGATCTGTTCCAGCGCCACACCGGCGCCACGGGCCAGTTCCAGGGTGCTTTGGGTGCGCTGGTTGCTTTGCTGCATCGACTGCACGGCCTGGCCGGTGCCGTTCTGGATGCCGGCGACCATTTTTTCGATTTCCTGGGTCGACTGCGCGGTGCGATGGGCCAACGCACGGACTTCATCGGCCACCACCGCGAAACCACGTCCGGCCTCACCGGCCCGGGCCGCTTCGATGGCCGCGTTGAGGGCCAGCAGGTTGGTCTGTTCGGCGATGGCGCGGATCACGTCCAGCACCTTGCCGATGTCACGCCCCTGGACCGCCAGGCCCTCGACCATCGCGGCGGTGGCTTGTACGTCATGGGTCATGGTCTGGATCGCATCGACGGTCTCCACCACTCGCGTGCGCCCTTCCCGGGCCGCTTGGGTGGACTGGTTCGAGGCTTCGGAAGTGGACACCGCGTTGCGGGCAACCTCCTCGACCGCGGCGGTCATCTCATTGACGGCAGTGGCCGCCTGTTCGATTTCGCTGTGCTGCCGTTGCAAACCACGGGAAGACTCCTGGGTGACGGCACTCAACTCTTCAGCGGCGGCGCCCAGCTGGGTGGCGGAACCGGCAATCTGCTCGATGGTCTGGCGCAGGCTACCCTGCATGGCGCCCAAGGCCTGGAGCAATCGCGCCGGTTCGTCCTTGCCATCGTCGACGATGACGGTGACCAGATTGCCGCCGGCGATGGTCCGGGCTGCTTCGAGCGCCCGGTTCAGGGGGGTGACGATACTGCGGGTCAGGAGCAAGGCCAGCAGCACGGTCGCCAGCGCGGCGATGACCGAGACGACGATAATGCCGGTGATGGCGCTGGTGTAATAGTCGCCAGCCTTGGCCGATGCATCGCTGGCGCTGGCCACGTTGAACTCGATGAGTTTGTTGAGCTGTTCGCCCATCAGGTCGGTGCCTTCCTTGATCCGCGTATTGATATGGGCGCGCAGTTGATCAATCTTGTCCTGACGCGACAGCTCGAGCATTTCCTGCTGGGCCTCGAGATACTTTGCAAGCGTCGCCGAAAAAGTCTTGTACAGCTCGGCCTCTTGCGGGGTGGCCGGCAGCGCCGCATAGCTGTTATTGGCCTTGTGCAGTTTTTCCACCAGCACACCGATGCGCCCGTCGGCCTCTTTCAGGCTGGCCGGGTCACGGTTCACCAATATGCGAAACGAGAGGATGCGCATGCGCAGGACGCTTTCCATCACGCTGGCCAGATAGCTGACGCTCGGCACCTGGGTCTGTTCCATATCCACCGAGGCCTGGCGAATGACCGACATGCGATTGGCGGCGAACACGCCGAGGACAATAACGAGCAAAGCGATGACGGTGAAGCCGAGAAAGGCTCGGGGGGCGATGTTCAAGCTGCGTAGGGACATGGGAAGACCTCGGAGGGTGGTCGAGCGTCCATGCCGCCGGCGTATTGTTTGGGATAATTGTGGGTACGCCTATTTCTTTATCGGCCCGACTTGAGGCTTTTGCAGGGCGACGTGAAAAATATTCCGCCGCATCGGTAGCGCGAAGCCGCGATTGACGCCCCGGCCTCACCCATGGTCTCCTGTCGGCCTAGTTACGGGTGCCCTTCACAGGGTGAAACGGGAAACCGGTGAATCGTGTGCTTTACTTCAAAGCCACGTCAGTCCGGTGCTGCCCCCGCAACGGTAAGCGAGCGAAGCGTCGAATCCACTGTGCCTGGGCATGGGAAGGTGACGCTTGCAGGCAAGGCTTCGGCCCAGCCCCTCGCGAGCCCGGAGACCGGCCCATGACTCAAGCTCAACAAACCCGCGGTGGGCGGGCGCTGTTCGAATTCTGGCGAGCCCTCGCCCAGGTTTTCATTGCGCTCGCTTCCCGCCGACAAACCCGAGGGAAGCGCCATGTCGACCATCAGCAGCACCGCCCGCACCACCAGCAGCACTGTCACCCTGAGCCAGCGCCTGAGCGCGGCGGTCCTCGCCTCGATCCTCGGTGCGGGCCTGGTCTACTTCGCCGGTTTCTCCCACATCGAAGCGGTGCACAACGCGGCCCACGACACCCGGCATAGCGCCGCGTTCCCGTGCCACTGAGACCTGACGACATGATCAAGCGTATCGCCCGGACTGCCGGTTTCAGCGGGCTGCTGGCCGCCCTGCTGTTGACTCTTCTACAAAGCCTGTGGGTCTCGCCGCTGATTCAGCAAGCCGAAACCTACGAAAAGGCCCCGGCCAGCGAAATCCATGAGCATGCCTCGGGCGCTGCCCACAGCCATGACGACGAAGCCTGGGAACCGCAAGACGGCTGGCAACGCCTGCTCGCCACCACGGGCGGCAACCTGGTGGTCGCGGTGGGTTTCGCCCTGATGCTGGCGGGCCTGTACACCTTGCGCGAGCCGACGCGTACGTCCCAAGGCTTGCTTTGGGGCCTGGCCGGCTACGCCACCTTCGTCCTCGCGCCAACGCTTGGCCTGCCACCGGAACTGCCTGGCACGGTGGCGGCCGAGCTGGCCCAGCGGCAGATGTGGTGGATCGGCACGGCGGCGGCCACGGCGGTGGGCATCGCCCTGATTGCCTTCGGCCGGCAATGGCTGCTGAAGCTCCTGGGTGTCGCGACTCTGTTGGTGCCTCACGTCACCGGCGCGCCACAGCCTGAAGTCCACTCGATGCTGGCACCCGAGGCGCTGGAAAGCCAGTTCAAGATCGCCGCGCAATTGACCAACGTCGCATTCTGGCTCGCCTTGGGGCTGATCAGCGTCTGGCTGTTTCGCCGTGACGCCCAGGCTCGCCACGACGCATGAGTAGCGGGCCGATCCTGGTGGTCGGCCTGGGCTGCCAACGCGGTTGCCCGGCCAGTGCGTTGCGGGCATTGCTTGAGCAGACGCTGCTGACCCACGGCATCGCGCTCGATAACGTGCGGGCCTTGGCCAGTATCGATCTCAAGCGCGACGAACCAGGCCTGCTGGAACTGGCCGAGCAATTGGCGCTGCCACTGACCTGCTTCCCTGCCGAGCAGTTGGCGGGTTATCAAACGCAGCTCAGCCAGCGTTCCCGGATTGCTTTCGAGCATACCGGCTGCCACGGCGTCGCCGAAAGCGCCGCCCTGGCCCTGGCCGAGCAACTGGGCGATTCGCCCGCGAAACTGCTGATTACCCGCCAGAAAAGCGCGCAAGCCACTCTGGCATTGGCGGCAGCTTCGTAACCCTCGATAATCGCCGCCGGAATCATGAGCGCTGCTCATGCAAGGCCCTTTTCTACAGGAACCGGTCATGACCGTTTACTTCATCGGTGCCGGCCCCGGCGACCCGGAACTGATCACCGTGAAAGGCCAGCGCCTGATCCACCGTTGCCCGGTGATCATCTACGCCGGCTCCCTGGTGCCGGCGGCCGTGCTCGAAGGCCACAGCGCCGAACAGGTGGTCAACAGCGCAGAGCTGCACCTGGAACAGATCGTCGAACTGATCAGGCTCGCGCATCTGAACGGCCAGGACGTGGCCCGGGTGCACTCCGGCGATCCGAGTCTGTATGGCGCAATCGGCGAGCAGATCCGCTGCCTGCGCGAGCTGGACATCCCTTTCGAAATCGTTCCGGGCGTCACCGCCACCTCAGCCTGCGCGGCCCTGCTCGGCGCCGAGCTGACGCTACCGGACGTGTCTCAGAGCGTGATCCTGACCCGCTACGCGGACAAGACCGCGATGCCCGCCGGGGAAGAACTTGCCAGCCTGGCGCAGCATGGCGCGACCATGGCAATTCACCTGGGCGTCAATCACCTGGAAAAAATAGTCGCCGAACTGCTGCCCCACTACGGCGCGGATTGTCCGATCGCGGTGATTCACCGGGCCACGTGGCCGGATCAGGATTGGGTGGTGGGCACCCTGGAGAATATCGCCGGAAAGGTCCAGGCCAAG
This sequence comes from Pseudomonas sp. AGC41, assembly GCF_057334555.1. Taxonomy (NCBI): domain Bacteria; kingdom Pseudomonadati; phylum Pseudomonadota; class Gammaproteobacteria; order Pseudomonadales; family Pseudomonadaceae; genus Pseudomonas; species Pseudomonas sp. AGC41. The sequence goes on along the minus strand of NZ_JBHFJB010000100.1, from coordinate 143 downwards.
GGCTTTCGACGTACGGCGCTGATACTGGTGGGGCGTGTGTTGGGCAATGATGTGTTCAGCGAATCATCGCTGTATCGCGCCGGGCATGCGCATCTGTACAGGCCCTGACTCGTCGACATGACCCAACCGGAATCCCTTGTGGG
>NZ_JBHFJB010000099.1:50602-51681 GCF_057334555.1 Pseudomonas sp. AGC41 | reverse complement strand
AAGACGGTGGCACATCCAGCACCTTCGAATCAGGCAGACCGCTTTCGCGAGCAGACTCGCTCCCACAGGGTTTTCATCGGCTGCGGCTTACAGCCCCACATCCGGCAACGCCGGCCGATTGGCCAGCGCCTTGGCCATGATCTGCTCCACGTACACCCGGTCTGCTTCCGGCAAGGCCAGGCGCGGTGGGCGGGTGAGGGCGCTGCCGCGACCGGCGATGGCTTCGCAGAGCTTGATGCATTGGACCAGATCGGCGCGGGCGTCCAGGTGCAGGATCGGCATCAGCCATTCGTAGATCGGCATCGCTTCGGCGAACCGCCCGGCGCGGGCCAGGCGGAAGATGGTTTCGCCTTCTTTCGGGAACACGTTAGACATGCCCGAGACCCAGCCCTCGGCGCCGACGGCGAGGCTTTCCAGGACCACGTCGTCGAGGCCGGCAAACAGCACGAAGCGGTCACCGACTTCGTTGCGCACGTCGATGAAGCGGCGGGTGTCGCCGGACGAGTCCTTGAAGCACACCACGTTGTCGCAGTCGGCGAGGGAAATCAGGATGTCCGGGGTGACATCGTTCTTGTAGATCGGCGGATTGTTGTAGACCATCAGCGGCACATCGGCATGCCGGGCCACGTAGCGGAAATGTTCGGCGGTCTCGAACGGTTTGGAGCCGTAGACAAGCGCCGGCATCAGCATGACCCCGTCGACGCCGACCTTGCGCACCGCGTTGGCAACCTTGGCGGCCTGTACGCTGGTGAACTCGGCCACGCCGCAGATCACCGGCACCCGGCCACGGGAGGCGTCCACCGCGACTTCGGTCACGGCGATTTTTTCCTCGGCGCTCAGGGAGGTGTTTTCCCCCACGGAACCACAGACCACCAGGCCGGAAACACCGTCGCGGATGACGTTGGAAATGACCTGATGGGTTTTTTCCAGGTTGATGGAAAAGTCTTCGTTGAATTGGGTGGTGACAGCGGGAAATACGCCGCTCCAGTTGATGCGTTTGCTCATGGGTGTCTCCTTTTGGTATTTCGTATACGGATATAGGTGGTTGCTTTTGTGGGGGGGGGGGGGGGGGGGGGGGG
>NZ_JBHFJB010000099.1:49371-50540 GCF_057334555.1 Pseudomonas sp. AGC41 | reverse complement strand
CTTCAGGCCTGCTTCGCAGCCCCCCCCCCCCCCCCCCCCCCCCCACAAGGGTTCTGGGTGAAGTTGGAAATCATGCCCCTGGCCAGGTATCCGAAAGCCGATAGCCCTGTGGCCACGGATCACCTGGGTCGAGCAACAGCTGGTGGGTGCCGGTAATCCAGGCCCGCCCGGCAATGCACGGGTAAATCGCCGGGCGTCCGGCCACGTCGGTCAGTGAATCGATCCGGCAGTGAAATTCGGAGCCGATGATCGAGCGGCCGATAAACCGCTCGCCCACCTGCATCAAGCCTTTGGCGTGCAGCACCGCCATGCGCGCCGAGCAGCCGGTGCCAGTGGGGGAGCGGTCGATCTTGCCGGGCTGGATGACGACGGCGTTGGCGCCGGTGGCGATGCCGTTTTCCGTCACGAGGGGCGCGGCGATCTGGCAGAAAGAAATGTGCGACCAATCGGCGTTCAACGGGTGCACGAAGCCCAATTGCTCGTTCGCCGCGCGGGTGATTTTCAGCCCCACGGCCACCAGCTCGGCGGCCTCGTCAGGCCGGATGGCAAAGCCCAGGCGCTGGGCGTCGACGATGACAAAGCTGTCGCCACCGTAGGCCGTGTCCACTTGCAGCGAACCCAGGCCTTCGACTTCGATCCAGGCGTCGAGGCGGTCGGCGAACGAGGGCACGTTCTTGATCTCGACCCTCTGCACCTTGCCGTCGCGGCAGTCGGCCACGGCTTCGATCAGGCCACCCGGGGCTTCCAGCACCAAGCGTGTCTGGGGTTCGCTCATCGGCAGGATGCCGCTGTCCAGCAACACGGTGGCGACGCACAGCGAGTTGGAGCCGGACATCGGCGGCGTGTCGGCCGGTTCCATGATGATCCAGGCCATTTGCGCCCGCGGGTCCTTGGCCGGCACCAGCAGATTGACGTGGCGAAATACTCCGCCCCGGGGTTCGTTGAGGACGAAGTTGCGCAGGGTCTGGTCCTGGGCGATCCAGCGTGACTGTTCCCACACGGTGGCGCCGGGTGGCGCCGCGACGCCGCCGACGATCACATCACCGACTTCGCCTTCGGCGTGGCAGCTGACTACATGGATGATTTTTGATGAGCGCATGGATCAGATCCTTGTGTTGTCCTTTAGGGCCTCTCCGCGAGCAGGCTCGCTCCCCCACGGACTTGTGTAC
>NZ_JBHFJB010000099.1:14330-49351 GCF_057334555.1 Pseudomonas sp. AGC41 | reverse complement strand
CTTGTGTACCCATTGAACCCTGTGGGAGCGAGCCTGCTCGCGAAAGGGCCATTCGCTATTTCACCGATTTCAGAAACGCCGCCGTCTCCGGCTGCTGCGGATTGCCGATTACCTGGTCCGGCGGGCCGATCTCATGAACTCGCCCATTGCAAAAGAACGCCACCCGGTCGGAGACGTCGCGGGCGAAGCGGATCTCGTGCGTCACCAGCACCATGGTCATGCCGTCCTCGGCCAGCATGCGCATGGTGTCCAGCACCTCACCCACCAGTTGCGGGTCCAGCGCCGAAGTGGCCTCGTCGAACAGCATGTAGTCGGGCGACATCGCCAGCGCCCGAGCGATGGCCATGCGCTGTTGCTGGCCGCCGGACAGCTTGCCGGGGAAGGCCTTGAGCTTGTCGCCGAGGCCAACGTGCTCAAGCTGGCGCACCGCCAGCGCCTCGGCGTCCTGTCTGCTCTTGCCCAGTACCTTGCGCGGCGCGAGCATGACGTTTTCCAGTACGGTGAGGTGGGGAAAAGCGTTCCATTGCTGGAAGACAATGCCGATCTTCTGCCGCAAGCGATTGAGGTCGGTGGCGCTGTCGTGGACCTCCACGCCGTCCACGCGGATGCTGCCTTTCTGGATCGGCTCCAGGCCGTTGATGCACATCAGCAGGGTCGATTTGCCGGAGCCGGAGCCGCCGATGATCGAGACGACTTCGCCCTTGTCCACCGTCAGGCTGACGCCCTTGACCACCTCCAGGTTGCCGAAGGATTTGTGCACGTTTTCGATCTCAATCATTTTCCTGCCACCTTCTTTCCAGGCGCGCGCCGAGGCGGGCGACCACCAGGCTCATGACGTAGTAGATGAGGCCCGCGATGCACAGCACCAGCAGGGGTTCTTGAATCCGCGTGACAATGGTCTGCGAGGCGCGGAGCAATTCGACGATGCCGATCCACATCACCAGGGCGGTGTCTTTCATCACCCCCAGCACCAGGTTCAACCAGCCGGGGAAGGCCACCCGCGTGGCGATCGGCAGGACGATGAAGCGCAAGTCCTGCACGTAGCTCAAGCCCAGGGATCGACTGGCCCGCCGGGTGCTCAGCGGCACCGCCAGCACGCCACCGCGGACGATTTCGGTGAAGTACGCGGCGGCATAGACGCCGAGCACGATGCAACCGACGGCGAAGGCACTGAGGTCCAGGCCGACGATGCTCTTGAGCGAATTGAACAGCACGAACTGGATCAGCAACGGCACACTGCGAAACACGTCCAATACCCAGGCCAACGGCAGGCTGGCGCGGGGCAGCAACGCCCGCAGCAGGCCGAACAGCAAGCCGGCGACGGTGCCCAGCAGGATCGACCACGCGGTCAATTGCACCGTGACCCAGGCACCCTCGAGCAGGTACAGCACGTCATTAACGGTAAGGCTTGTGGAAAACATGACCAGCCCTCAATAACGAAACAGCCGCCAGGACAACAGCCGGGCCAGCCCGACGATCAGCTTGGCGATCAGGTAATAGAGCAGCGCCGCGAGGGCGAAGTATTCGAAGGTGCGGAAGGTCTTGACGTTGTATTCCTGGGTCACGCCGGTGAGGTCGTTGTTCAAGCCGACCACCACGCCCAGGGACGTCATCAGCACCGCCCAGACCATCTGGTTGGTCAGCGGGTAGAAGACGATGCGCAGCAACTGCGGGACGATGATCATCCGGTAGGCCTGGAACGCGCTCATGCCCAGAGAACGGGCGGCGCGCATCTGCGTGCCCGGCACCGCCTTGAGGCCACCGCGAAAGTTCTCGGCCAGATAGCCGGCGTTGTTGAAGGTAATACCGGCCAGCAACGCAAACCACGAGCTGACGTGCAGGCCGAGGGAACCGAGACCGAAGTAGAGGATGTAGATCTGGAACAGCGACGGCGTGTTGCGGGCGATCGATACCCAACCGTTGCCAACGCCGCGCAACAACGGATGACGGGCCTGGCGCATCACCGTCAGGAGCAGGGCGATCAGCACCCCGAAAATCATCGACAGTGCGGCCGTTTCGAAGGTCACCCAGGCGCCGGCGAGCATGTCGGGCAGCGCGCGCAAGGCCGGGCGCCATTGGAAGCTGTAGTCAAACATGGCTCGGGTTTCCCTTGCGTGCGATGGGTTGCAACCACTGCGGCGGCTGGCCGCTGGCCGTGGCGGTACAGGCGGCCTCGACGCAAGCCCCGAGACTGGCGAAGTGCACGCCGCGCCCCACCAGGCCGGGTGCGTAGTGGGCGTACTTGCCGGAATTGGTCATCAGGGTCGTGGCGGCCGGAGGGATCACCGGCTCACCCAACATGCACCAGCAGGTGTCGGTGACCAGTGTCGCGCCGAACGCTTCGATGGGCTCCAGGTGACCGGCCTGGCGAGCCTGCTCCAGCACGGCGCGACCGCAGGTGATCGCCACTACCACGTCGGGGTGCCTGGTTCGTCCCGCGCAGATGTTCGCCAGCGTGGCGAATTCGCTCAGGGAGAAGTGCGGGTTACCCAGGGAAACCACATCCACATGGCTGTGCCGGGCGCTGTTGAGCTCGCGCCAACTGGCAAGCAGTCCCGTCGCGTCCACGGTTTTCACCGATAACACGGCGTCGTGATCCAGGACCTGGGCGGGGTCCATCGCCTCCGGCGTCACCCCGGCGATGTGGAACAACGGCGCCGCGCTGGTGGTGGCGAACGCGGCGCCGAAGGCTTTGAGGTCGTCCAGGGTCGGCGCGGCGTCTTCCAGGCCTCGGATCAGCGGGATACTCCGTCCCGTGAGGCTGCCAACGTGGTAGCCAAGCAGCGGGTAGAAGCTGTCATCCGCTGATTCGAGCCTGGGCACCTCGACGATCAGGCCGGCCTTGCGCTGGTCGTCGAGATGACAGCCGGCCAACGGCGCGCGGCCACACAAGGCGATGCAGATATCGAGGAAGTCCGGGTATTTCTGCGTCCGCGCACCGAGCACGCTGTTGGCGTAGACCACCGCGTTGGACTCGGCCCAGACGATCTGCTCGCCCGCCGTTGGCGCGGTATCGAGCAGGTAGGGCGCACAAGTGAAGCTCAATTGCGCGCCCATTGCCATGTAGGCGTCGCCCAAGGCACTGGCCGGCTCGCCCAGGGCCGGATCGACGCCGAGCTCACGCCAGCGGCGCTGATCCACGGAAATCGAATTGAGGGTGGTGGGTACGCATACCTTTGCGCCCCACTGCACCAGTTGTTCGGCAAAACGCAGGCTGGCCGGGCCGGTATAGATGCAGCCGTCGATGTGGGCCTGGGTGATGTCGAGCAGCTGTCCGGCGCCCTGGATCTCGGCCATGCGCAGGACGATCTGCATCGCCACCTGGACGGCCTTGCCATGGACCCCGTCCAGCAACGCCTGGTCCCGTTCGTTCAAGCGCACGGTCGAGGGCGTGAACGGCTGCGCGCAGGTATTTTCCCCACGCCAATGGTCGTTGGGCCGACGCCCGGACAAAGTCAGGCAGTTGCCTTCGATGCGCCCGAAGCCCTGGCCGCGCAGGCCGCTGAACGCCTCGCTGCCGATACACAGCACCGGCAGCGAGCGCTGGAAAACCACCTCGGCGACGAGCACGCCCAGGGTCAGGATTTCATCGGCTTCGGCCAGCACCAGTGCCGCCGGTGCATGGCCGTTGCTGATCAGTTCCATCAACACGCTGCTGCCGGTGCAGGAGCCGCGCCCGCTGGGAATCGCCAGCACGCGCCCGGCCAGGCGCTCGCCACTGAGCGGGTGGTGTCGGTCGATGACTTCGCCCGTGGCCGGATCAACCCCGCCCCAGAAGCTCAGGCCGACATCGGCGAACAACAGGCTGCCCTCGGCGGCACCCTCGACCAGGCTGCGGCCCTGCAGGCGGATAGGCGTGCTCGGCATGCCGCGATCCTCAGTAATAAACCTGCGGCACGGTCAGGTTGGCCGGCGGGATGTCGCTGCCGACCCATTTGATGAAGAGCTCCTTGTAGCGGCCGGTGCGCACCTGCTGGTTGACGAACAGGTTGAGGTAATTGAGCAGGCCGTATTCGTTGCGTTTGGCACCGAGGGATACGTAGTCGATGACGTAAGGCGCGTCTCCGGCGATCTTCAGGCCCTTGTACTTGCCCGACTTGATGGTCGCGGCAGCGACGGTATTGGTCACGACAGTGGCATCGATGTGCCCCTGGGCGACGGCCAGCAGCGTGTCGTTCTGCGATTGATAGGCACGGAAACTGCCGCTGCCCCAGCTCTTCTGGTCTTTCTCCAGGGCGATGGCTTCATAGGTGCTGCTGGTGTTGCCGAGTTTCTTGCCCTTGAGGTCGGCGTAGCCGTTGATGCCAGTGTCGTCACGGGTCAGCACGACCATCTGGAAAGCGAAGTAGGGCACGGTCAGGCCGACGGTCTTGGCCCGCTCCAGGGTGTCGGACGTGGAGGCGACGATGACATCTGCGCGGCCTGAAAGCAGTGCGGGAATTCGATCGGAGAACGGCGTTTCCACGACCTCCGCGTCGACGCCGAGAACCTTCGCCAGATCGTGACAATAGTCCACGTCGAATCCAGTTGGTTTGTTGCTTTCATCACGAAAGCCCATCGGTGGGAAGTCCAGTGTCACCGCGCAGCGCAGTTTTCCCGAGCCGATGATGTCGTCGAGTTTGTCGGCATGGGCGGGAAGGGCTAGCAGGGGAAACAGAACCACGCCGAGGGCTACGGCCAGTGCAGGGTTTTTCATAAATGCCTCGCTGTCGAATAAATGCTGGAAATATCGTATTGAGGATTTCGTATACGATATTAAATAAGCAATCGACGTGCCTGTTTTCGTTTTTTTGCCCGCCCGTTAGTAAGCCGTTGATCTGCCGATAGTTGCAGATTGCAGCCTGGGGGGCTGGCGCGCAGGTGCGGCGAGTGCGGTGTTACAGATGGGAGCAGTGGTGCTTGCCGATGCCCGATAAAGGAACAGCCGTCAGCGCTGGTTCTCTCGATACTGGCTGGGCGAAAGGCTGGTCAGCGCGCGGAACTGGCGACTGAACGCGCTGTGATCGGTGTAGCCGCAGCGCAGGGCGATCTCGGTGATGGGCAAGTCTTGGTCCAGCAGCAACCGCGAGGCTTCTTCCAGGCGTGCCTTGTGAATCATCTGCCGGGGTGTGAGTTGGAAGATGCGCTTGCAGTGTCGCTCCAGTTGCGCCGCCGACAACCCGGCGATGGCAGTCAGCTCGGCCAGGCTGATGGTGCGGGCGAAGTGGCGCTTGATGTGCGCGTCCACCGCCGCCAGCTTATGGAACGCCGGGTGGCTCGATTGTGGCAGCTGCAAGTCCCGGGAGATCCCGGCCAGGCCAACGATCCGGCCGGCGGGGTCGTGCAGGGCCAATTTATGGGTCAGGCACCACACCGGTTGGTTGCCGTAATAAAGATGCAGTTCGAGTTGGTCGGCCAACACTTGCCCACTGGCGAGCACTCGACGGTCCTGTTCGGTGTACAGCGGGCCGAAGCGCGCCGGGAATACTTGTTCGGCGGTGAGGCCAAGCAGGTCGTTGCGCTCCTTGAAGCCGCAGCGCCGGGCCAGGGTCTGGTTGACGAAGGCGTAGCGGGCCTGGTTGTCCTTGATAAAGAACACCGTATCGGTGAGGGTGTCGAGCAGCGGTGCGATGGCCTGCAGGCTTTGGAGAAGGGCGTCGAGGTTGCAGGGGGTCAGGGAGGAGAGTGAAGGGTACATGGGCGTTGTCGTTGTTTTTTGAGACAGTGAGTGTCGGTTGGAAGTGATGTGCTTGTCACGCGCTCCGTCGTCTGGGTTGATCTGTCACGGGCTGGCTATTGGTATGAATATCCGTTGCTGGGGTAACGGATATTCACACCACGGAAAACCCCACCATCACTTGCAGACGTAGACCTTGCGCACATAGACGCTGCTCTTCCAGGCGCAAGGAGCCCCCTTGGGCACAAACACGGTATCGCCAGTCTTCACCGCCAAAGCCGTGCCATCGTCGAGCTGGAGACTGATGCTGCCCTCGATCAGGTGCATCAGCTCATGCATCGTGTGCGGCCTCGCTCTGCGGGTATAGGGAGTCGAATCCCAGACGCCGATGCGCAGGTTGGTCGCGCCCTCGACAAACAGATTGTTCGAGCGACATTGCGGTGTCGGGCTCAGCAGCAATTCTTCACTCGGTGGCGTCGAAGGTGAGAGCAACGTGTGGGGAGGGAGAGCGGTCAGCCCGATATTGCCCGCTTCAACAGGCTGGGTATCGGCGCAGAATGCCCAGAGCGAGCCGGGTTGTGCCTCGATCCGAATCGATGTGCCGCGGGCAATCACGGCGCTGTCGCCCGGATTGAGTTGCAGCGAATGTTCCTGGCTCTGCAGGGTGACCTGTCCGATGTGGACCACAATCGTTTCACTGTAGGGGTATTGATCGACGCTGAATTGTCCGCTTGCCTGGACAACGCCGGCAGCAATGTCATCGGTCCCGACATAGGCAATCTGCCTGTCGAACGGGTCGTTGGCGCCCAATGAGCCACTGGTAAATGCTGTTGACGCGCGGGTGCCGTTGGCATGGGCCAACAGCACGGCTGTGGGTTCTGGCATGAGGGTGGTTCTCCAGGATAGTGAGTGGTGTAGCGGTGATGCAGGGCTTCAGCCGATGGCCTGGCTCACCAGCGCAAACTGCTGTACGCCGCTGCTAGCCTGGGGCGGGGTGCCACGGACCATCTGAGCGACGGTGTCGACCTGCTTCAGTCCGGCTTCTTCCAGCCATGGACCCAGTCCGCTGTCGGGCGATACATCCATGCGTACGAAGGCATCCGGCACCTGAGCCAACAGCAGCGCGATCAAGTGCTTGGCCTGCTGTGGATTTTCTGCAATCACCGGGCCGATGTAACGACCACGACCGAATGGCCGCAGGATAGCGAACGCGCGCAGTTGACCATCGCGTTCGATACCCACCGCAGCCTCGACGCAATCGAACAGGTCATCGAGCACGGCGCGCCTGTCCAGGCCACTGCCGGCGTTGGCCAGGCGGATCTGTTGGTTCCGGTCGGCTTCGGTCAGGTGCCGGCAGCGCTCACCCGGTATCAGGTTCGCGGGAGCCGGGGGCAGCACGTTCCCTTGATGTTGTTGGATATGGCCAAAGTCAACGAATCCCTGGCTGGCATAAAGGGGCGCGCCGGCCAACGTCGCATTAAGCATGGCAGTCCGCGGCCCGCACGCCTGAAGCGCCAGCTCCATCAGCTTGCGACCGATGCCCTGGCCCTGATATTCATCGCTGACGATCACCAGGCCGATCGTGGCGTAAGCTCCCTGCGGGCAGGTGAACGCCGTGCCGATCAGGCGGCCGTTGTCCTCGGCGACGAAACCCTGGGAGACACGCTCCAGCATGGCCCAGTCCTCCAGCCGATGGGGCCATTTCAACTGCACGGACAAGGCATGGGCCGCGGCCACATCGGCAGCGGTCATAGGGCGATAGGCATAGGCCGGGGGTTGCGAGTTGGACATGACAGATCTCCGTAGACGAGGGCGCGTGACCGGGCGGATTTCGCCGCTCAAAGGATTGATATCTCACCTGCCGCCAGGCCTGACAAGAGGCGGGCATTGATTCGGCAGATTGCCTAAGTTGCGGCTTCAAGCGCCGCAGTTATTGCTCAAATCTGCGGCAGGCTCAGCAGCAAATATCAGCCGGTTTCGCCGCTGTTTCGTTACTGCGTGGGCAAGGACAATCAGTAATGGCGCTGGCGGTCAATCTGGCCGAGCATCGATTCGCCGCGCTGCTGTCGGCGGATATTGTCCAGCAACACGCCGAAGGCACTTTCAGGTTGGGTCATCGCCGCGATGTGCGGCGTCAGCAATATCTGTGGATGCTGCCAGAACGGGTGATCCGGCGCTGCCGGCTCCTGTTGCAGGACGTCGAGCACCGCCGCACTGAGTTGGCCGCTGGCCAGGGCCTCGAGCAGATCCTTTTCTATCAGGTGCCCGCCGCGACCCATGTTGACCAGGGCAGCGCCTTTTGGCAGCTGTCTGAACAGCTGGCGGTTGAGAATCCCTTGGGTCTGCTCGGTCAATGGCAGGACGCAAATCACGATGTCGCATTGGCCGAGGAACGCCGGGAGCTGTGCGTCACCGGCAAAGCAATCCACCCCGGCGATGCGATGCTCGCTACGTGCCCAACCTGACAAGGCGAAGCCGAAGGTCTGCAAGGTCGCCAGAATCTCCCGGGCCTGCATGCCGAGCCCCATGACCCCGACCCGACGCTGGGCCGCCGGCTGCAGCAAGTGCGCCTGCCAGCAGCGAGCGATCTGTTGCTGGCGATAACGGAGCATATCCCGGTGCAGGCTGAGCACGGCGAAGCTGGCGTACTCGCACATGCCCCGGGTGATGCCTGGATCGAGTAGACGAACTATCGGAAGGGACGCGGGCAGACGGTCTAGCTCAAGCTGATCGACCCCGGCCGACAAGGCGAACAGCACCTCAAGGTTCGGTAGCAGTGTTTCGAGGTCATCCGGCGCCTGCCAGGCGGCAAGGAAGCGAATGTCCCTCGGGTCGCCGATGTCCGGCCAGGCGCGCCATTCGATGTCCGGAGCGTGCGCGGCGAACAGACGTTTCCATTGTTCGCCGCGTACCGGATCGGCTTTATACAGCAGGGCCATGGGTCACTTCTCTTACTGGATAGGGAACATCCAGCATGCCCGAGTGGCAAAGCAGGATGTATCGAAACAGCCTGCGTAATCACCCGACACTGCTTTGTATAGGGCGTCTGCCGGCAGATTCCATGGGGCTGCAGCCGGCTGAAGGATTCTGCTGTTTGCCGGGGTGAAAACAGTCGATCCGAATTTCCCAGGGGCCAAGTTCGGCTTAGACAATTGTGTCGAACGCTTAACCTGTGGAACACATCGCAGCCGTTTTCCGGTTGCCTGATCCACTGTCGGAGACGCCATGAACAGTAAAGTCGAGGAAACCCCGAGCCTGCTTCTGCAACGCGATCAATTCGTGCCGCGGGGGTTGGTCACCGCCCATCCGCTGGTCATCGACCGGGCCCAGGGGGCAGAAGTGTGGGACGTGGATGGGGCGCGCTATCTGGACTTCGTCGGTGGTATCGGCGTGTTGAACATCGGCCATAACCACCCGAAGGTGATCGCGGCGGTGCAGGCCCAATTGCAGAAAGTCAGTCATGCCTGTTTCCAAGTGGTGGCCTACAAACCCTATATCGACTTGGTCAAGCGCCTGTGCGCATTGGTGGGTGGCCAGCAAGCCTGCAAGGCGGCGCTGTTCACTTCCGGCGCGGAAGCGGTGGAGAACGCGGTGAAGATCGCCCGGGCGCATACCAATCGTCCCGCCGTCATTGCCTTCCGGGGCGGTTTCCATGGGCGTACTTTACTGGGGACGACGCTGACGGGCATGAGCCAGCCCTACAAGCAGAACTTCGGACCGCTGGCGCCGGAGGTCTTCCATACGCCATACCCGAATGCCTATCGCGGTTTCAGCAGTGCGATGGCGTTGCAGGCACTCAACGAATTGCTTGCGACTCAGGTTGCTCCGGACCGAGTCGCGGCGATCATCATCGAGCCAGTGCAGGGCGATGGCGGCTTCCTCAGCGCTCCACCAGAATTTCTCCAGGCGCTGCGAGCCTTGACCGAGCAGCACGGCATTGTGCTCATCCTCGACGAAATCCAGACCGGCTTCGGGCGTACCGGCAAATGGTTCGGCTTCCAGCACGCCGGCATCCAGCCGGACCTGGTCACCGTCGCCAAGAGCTTGGCCGGTGGGTTGCCCATCTCCGGTGTGGTGGGGCGTGCGCACATCATGGACGCGCCACTGCCCGGTGGCCTCGGCGGCACCTACGGCGGTAATGCCTTGGCGTGTGCCGCGGCATTGGCGGTGATCGAGGCTTATGAGCAGGAGCAGTTGCTTGAGCGTGGCCAGGTCCTGGGCGAGCGGCTGCGCCAGGGCCTGCTGCGCTTGCAGGCACGTCACCCGCGCATCGGTGATGTGCGCGGCACCGGCTTCATGCTGGCCATCGAGTTGATCAAGGACGATGAGGCCCGTAGCCCCGATGCCGAACTCACTCAACAATTGATCGACCAGGCACGGATTGGCGGGCTGTTGGTGATCAAATGCGGGGTGTACCGCAATGTCCTGCGCTTCCTTGCTCCCCTGGTCACCGAAGAAAGCCAGATCGACGAAGCGCTGGCCATCCTTGAAACCGCATTGCTGCGGATATTGGATTAGTCTCCGGTGCCGGTCGACAAGTTGTAGCGATGTGTCGACCGGGGCATCAAGGGCATATGGATTTGAATACACCATGGGAGGCGACACATGCACCTGACTGATTATCGCGCGCTGCTGATCGACTGCGACGAAGTCCTGGTCGATCGGGATTCCGGTGTCTGGACGGCCTTGCAACCCTTGCTCGAAAACCGCCCGGGCATGCCCGGCAAGGAGCAAGTGTTGGCGGAGTTCTACGAGGCGGTACGTGGGCTTTATCCGCGTTTTTCCGATCTCGGCTTCAGCGGTTTGTTGTGTTTTGCCCACCGCCAGCTGGCGGAGCGCCTGGGGCTCAAGGTCAGCTGGGAAGAGGGCATGAGCTTTGCCCGATCAGCCGGCAGCTGGTCGTTGTTCGAAGACGCGCCAGGTGCCATGTTGTATTTGCGCAAATTCTACCGGTTGCTGGTGTACTGCGATCGTGATGCCGAGGATCGCGACCAGCTCTGCGAGCGCTTGGGCATCCCCCCCGAGGACCTGCATTCGCGAGCCTGCAATCCGTTGGAGGACGAGGCATGGCTGCTGCAGAACCAACTGAAGCCGGAGAAAATCATGCAAGTCTCCAGACCGCCTGCACAACCGCCGAAGTCGGCTGGCTTGTGCCTGATTCGCCGCGGCCATGAGCCTGAAAATCAACAATATTGCGCCGATTTCTACATCACCAGCATGGCCGACCTCGTCGCTCAGCATCAGCTATCTTTGCGCCGTTGAATTTGCTAAAACCACTGTCAACCTGAAGACAACCGAGGGGTCGCGATGGAAGGTTTAATAAAACTAGACCGAATAGATATCAGTATCCTGGTTGAACTTCAAAAGGACGGTCGGATGACCAATGTCAGCCTCGCCGATGCCGTTGGACTGTCCTCCAGCCCCTGCCTGCAGCGGGTCAAACGCCTCGAATCGGCCGGCTATATTTCCGGCTACAGGGCACATCTGAACCTGGCAAAGATTACCGACTCGGTCACCGTATTTACCGAAATCACCCTCAGCGACCATAAACGCGAAGACTTCGCCAAGTTTGAATCGAATATTCGTCTGGTCGATGAAGTACTTGAGTGCCACTTGATCAGCGGCGGTTACGATTATCTGGTGCGCTTCATGACGTGCAGCATCCAGCATTATCAGGAAGTGGTCGAAGGGTTGCTGGACAAGAACATCGGCATCTCCAAATACTTCAGTTACATCGTCATCAAGTCGCCGGTGCTCAAGGATGGAGTGCCGTTGCGCAGGCTACTGCGTCATTGAGCCCACTGCTGACTCCGTGGGAGCGAGCCTGCTCGCGAAGAGGCCAGTTCATTCAACGATTTCATCAACCGTGATAACCCTATCGCGAGCAGGCTCGCCCCCACACTGGACCTTCCGCGAAATCAGATAGTCTGCCCGCCGGAAACCTCGATGCGCTGCCCGGTGATCCAGCGATTCTCATCCGCCAGAAGGCTTGCAACCATCGGCCCGATGTCATCCGGGACGCCAACGCGGCCGAGGGCGGTCATACCGGCAAATTGTGCATTCAAGTCCGGCATGTCGCGCACGGCGCCGCCCAGGAAGTCCGTCGCAATCGCACCAGGGGCCACCGTATTTACCGTGATCCCGCGGCCGCCCAGCTCTCTGGCCATGTAGACCGTGAGGGTTTCGATCGCGCCTTTAGCGGCGGCATACGCCGAGAAACCGGGAAACGAAACACGCGTCAGCCCTGATGAATAATTGACGATGCGACCGCCATCGATGATCAGCGGCAAGAGCGCCTGCGTCAGGAAAAAAACACCTTTGACATGCACATTGAAGAGCTCATCGAATTGTTGTTCGGTGGTCTCGGCAAACGCTGCCATCGCGCCGTGACCCGCGTTGTTGAGGAGGAAGTCGAAGTCGGCTCGATCCCAGCCTTGCTGGAGGGCGCCGCAGAGCCTGGCGACGAATGTGCCGAAGCTGGAAACGTCACTCACATCGAGTTTCAACGCAACAGCTTTGCGCCCGAGTCGTTCGACTTCCCCGACCACGTCGCGGGCTTCGGCTTCGCCGTTGCGATAAGTCAGTATGACGTCGTTGCCCTTTTCAGCGATGGCGATAGCGGCATTGCGACCCAGGCCACGGTTGGCGCCGGTAATGAGTGCAATCTTGTCCATTGGAAAGACCTCTAGGTGAGTTGGAATAACTTGCGATTTCGCGGGAGGCTTTTTTGTCGATAGCCGATAAGCATCGCAAAGCACTGCGATGAGCTTGCCTGGCGCTAACGGATTCTGATATCTGTCGGGCAGAATTTAGGCAAAACGCAGATGCTTTAAAAAGACTTTATATGCTCAAACCCATGCCTTAGAGGTATCGCTCGATGGAGCTGCGTCACCTTCGTTATTTCGTTGCCGTTGCGGAGGAGGGCAACCTGACCTCTGCCGCGACCAAACGTCTGCATACCGCGCAGCCGTCCCTTAGCCGCCAGCTGCGCGATCTGGAATTGGAGGTTGGCACGCAGCTGTTTGTGCGCAAAGCCAGGGGCATCGAACTGACGCCGGCCGGAATAGCGTTCCTGGATCAGGCCAGGCTTGCGCTCAGGCATGCCGAAGAAGCCGTGGCGGCCGCTCGACGTGCGGCGCGGCCGTCGAAGAAGGTCTTTTCGGTGGGTTTCCTGACGGGGCAGGAAGTGGACTGGCTGCCGAGCGTGACGCGCTTGCTTCGGCATGACCTGCCCAACATCGAATTCAAGGTCATCAGCTTGCAATCGCCCTCATTGGCCGATGCTATTCAACGTGGCGACGTCGACCTTGGCTTTCTGCGCGTTGAGCCACGGCCGGATGTCAGTTACGCGGTTGTCGCGAAAGAGCCATTGCTGGTGATCATGCCGAACGACCATCGCCTGGCGTCGATGAGCGATATCGATCCTGCCGAGTTGGCGAGCGAGACGTTCATCGGCTGCTCCGAGATTCCCCATGTCCTTCGCGATGTCATCGCGCAGTATTTCGCCAGCTGCAACGTGCAAGTCAACGCATCCTACTGGCTGGACGACTACGGCACCGGGATTTCCCTGATCAGCTCCACGCGGGGCGTTGCCATTCTGCCGGCCTACGTCGAGCCGCTGCTGCCCTGGACCATTGTCAGCAGGCCGCTGAAGGGCACACAGCCGGCCATCGACCTGGCGGTGGGTTATCGGACCGACAACAGATCACCCATTCTGAAAACGTTCCTTGAAAACATCGAGCAGATCCGGGCCGCGGGGCCGGCAGGCAATCGGCGCAGGGCACACGCCGGTCACTGATCCAGCGGATGACTGCTGAGACGCAATCCGCAAGCCAATACCTGGAAGCTTTCGATGGCTTTTTCGCTGGCCGCCTGAGGATCCTCGGCATGGGCAATCCACAAGGACGCGCCGAGCAGGGCACCCATGATCAGGCGCGCCGTTGCTTCAGGATCGATCCTGCGGATCGTGCCTTCATCGATCAGCTTTTCCAAGCTGCTTTGGGTGCTGCGTATGCAAGCGTTCTGGCTCGGCCATTGCGATGGATCGCCCAGCACCGCCGGCCCGTCGAGGAAGACGATGCGCTGGATTTCCGGCTCCAGGGACATCTTGATGTAGGCGATCGACTCGTCGACAAATCCGTCCCATATCGAGCTCGCTTCGTCGATGATCACCGACAGACGTTCCATCATCTCGTCGTCGATCTGGGCGATAACCGCCTGCAGCAAGCCCTTCTTGTCGCCAAAGTGGTGGTACAGCGCACCACGGGTCAGACCCGCCTGGGCGGTCAAATCGTCCATCGAACTGTCTGCGTATCCCTTCGCCGCAAACGCTTCTCGCGCTGCCTTGATCAGCTTGCCGCGGGTCTGCGCAATCATGTCCGCACGCTTCTGCACCATTAATCGTGTTCCTTCTGAAATTTGACATTCGCTTCGTATGCTAATTGACATACGCAGCGTATGTCGTATTGTGTTTGACATACGAGGCGTATGCAAATGCCTCGGAATTGCGTTTTCCGGCTCCGGAGGCCGCTGATGAGCACAGGATACCGATCAATGCGTGAGCAGCGTGATAGCGATGTTTCATTTCATGACCCAGCCCCTGGGAAGACCCTTGGGCTTATCGTCAACCCCGTTGCCGGCATGGGCGGGCCTGTAGGTTTGAAGGGCACTGACGGAACCGAGGTCCTGTTTGAAGCAAGACGCCGCGGGGCGCGCCCGGTTTCAAGTGAGAGGGCTTTGCTTGCGCTGCGGCGGCTGGCGGCTTCGACGGCGCCGTTCCGGCTGCTGACCGGCTCTGGCGAGCTGGGCGAAGATGTCGCACGGGCCGCCGGCCTTGACCCGATCGTTGTGTACTCGTCTGCGCCCGGATCGAGCCGCCCTGATGACACACGGAACGCGGCGCTGGTCATGGCTTACGCAGCGGTCGACCTGCTGCTGTTCGCCGGCGGTGATGGCACTGCGCGGGATGTGCTGGGAATGGTCGGCGATCGCGTGCCCATCCTGGGGATCCCGACGGGTGTAAAGATGTATTCCGCCGTGTTTGGAACCAATCCGCAGAATGCCGGGAATCTTGCGGCACGCTTCGTTGCGGCAGAACCCTCGGTGCGATTTCGCGAGGCCGAGGTGATGGACATTGATGAGGCTGCCATGCGTAGCGACCGGGTGTCGGCACGGCTTTACGGCTACGCCCGCAGCCCGCACGAGCGCCACCTGACGCAAAACGCCAAGGCCGGTTCTGCCACCAACGAACACATGTCCCTCGACGCAGTGTCCCGGCAGGTTGTCAGGGAGATGCAACCCGGTTGCCTGTACCTGCTGGGGCCTGGCACGACGACACGGCGGGTCATGGCCGAACTTGGCCTGCCTTCGACGCTGCTCGGGGTGGATGCGGTGAGGGACGGCGCGCTGGTGGGCGCTGACCTCAATGAACAGCAGTTGCTCCGCCTGATGGAGGGCCATGAAACCCGGATCATCGTCGGCGTTCTCGGCGGCCATGGCAGTCTGTTCGGTCGAGGCAATCAGCAGATCAGCGCCGAAGTCATCCGCCGGGCAGGACGCGACAACCTCATCGTGATCGCCTCCATGGACAAGCTGCTTGCCCTTGATGCCGGCTGCCTGCGCGTCGACACGGGCGACGCCGAAGTCGATGCCATGCTCAGCGGCTACCTGCAGGTGCACACGGGACCTGACCGGTCCGTCTTCTTCAGGGTTCGATCCTGATCATTTGCCATTGAAAAAACGAGGATACCTCTATGAGTCATCACGTCGCCCATCCCTATATGGCGAACTCCGTTCCTGCGCTCAAGCAGGAGATGCTCGATTCGATCGGTGTCGACAGCATCGAGGCGCTGTTCCAACAGATACCCGAGGACCATCGACTGCAACGTCCGATTGATTTGCCGCCGGCTCTTAATGAGAGCGAGCTGCGTCGGCACCTGGTCAGCACGCTGGCGAAGAATCGGACCTGCGAGCAGAACCTCAATTTCCTCGGCGCTGGCTGCTGGCAGCATCACGTCCCGGCGGCGTGCGACGAGGTAGTGCGGCGCAACGAATGGCTGACTTCGGTGTTCGGCGAGCCGAGCTCCGACCACGGCCGTAACCAGGCCTGGTTCGAGTTCTGCAGCCAGCTCGGCGAACTGCTGAACATGGACCTGGTCGGTCTGCCGGTGCGCAGTTGGGGTTGCGCCGCGGGCCACGCCATTCGCATGGCAACCCGCATTACCGGGCGCAGCGAAGTGGCGGTGGTACGGGCGATTGACCCGGAGCGGTTGTCGATCATCCGCAACTATTGCGAACCCGTGGAAATGCCCGGGCACATCGCTGTGCAACTGATCGACTACGACCCGAAAACCGGCTTGCTCGACCTGGAACACCTGCGCGCGTCGATCGGTGCGCAAACGGCCGCTGTCTATTTCGAGACACCGTCGTACTTCGGCGTGATCGAACAGCAAGGTGCCGAGATCGCGGCGATGGCCCATGCTGTGGGCGCTGAGGTGATTGTCGGCGTCGACCCGATTTCCCTGGGTGTGCTTGCCGCACCGATTGATTTTGGCGCCGACATCGTCGTGGGCACCACCCAGCCCCTTGGCGTGCACATGAACTGTGGCGGTGGTGTGAGCGGCTTCATTGCTTCGCGTGACGAAGAACTGTACGCCCATCAATATCCGACGTTGTTTATCAGCATCGCCGAGACCATCCAGCCTGGCGAATACGGTTTTGGCCTGAGCCTGTTCGAACAATCGTCCTACGGCCTGCGCGACAAGGGTAACGACTGGACCGGCCACTCGGTGTACATGTGGGCCATCGCCAACGCCGTGTACATGGCGATGATGGGGCCGCAGGGCTTTGAGGATGTCGGCAAGCTCATCCTGCAACGCGCTCACTACGCGGCCAGGCTGCTGGCTGAGATTCCGGGCGTGCGAGTGACCTTTCCCGGCGGCTTCTTCAAGGAATTCGTGGTGAATTTCGACGGTACCGGGCTGAGTGTGAAGGACATCAACAAGCGGCTGCTCGCACTTGGCATCTTTGGTGGCAAAGACCTGACGCAAGACTTTCCGGAACTCGGCGCCAGCGCCCTGTACTGCGTCACCGAGATTCACACCCAGGCCGACATCCAGCGCCTGAGCGCTGCACTGCAGAAGGTAATCGCGCAATGAACACGCCACTCAAGCAATACCATGCTCCGGTCTGGAGCGAGCCGGTGATTCTGGAAATGGGCTACCCCGGTCGTCGCGGGGTGATTTTTTCCGAGGCCGAGGCTGACGTCCAGGTGGCTGTCGGCAACGTCGACAACCTGGTGCCGGCGAACATGCGACGTACGCGCAAACCGGCATTGCCGGAGATGTCCGAGCCCGAGGTGTTGTATCACTACTTGCGTCTGTCGCAGCAGACCCTGGGCATGATGAACATCAGCCTGTTCGGCACCTGCACCATGAAGTACAACGCCCAGATCAACGAGGCGATGGCCTGGCGCCCGGAAATCACCCATGTGCACCCCCATCAGCACGAAGATACCCTGCAAGGCGCGTTGCAAGTGGTGCATGGCATGGACCTGATCCTGCGCGAGTTGTCCGGGATGGATCAGTTCATCTTCCAGGCCGGTGGCGGTGCCGACGCCGCGTACACCAGTTGCGCCGTGACCCGTGCCTATCACGCGTCCCGTGGCGAACTGGAGCAGCGCAACGAAATCATCACCACGATCCAGACTCACCCGAGCAGCGCCGCGACCGCTGCCGCCGCAGGGTTCAAGGTGATCACCCTGATGATCGAGGAGAACGGCTACCCATCGCTTGAATCCCTCAAGGCCGCGGTGTCCCATCGCACCGCGGCGCTGATGGTGAACAATCCCGATGACATGGGCGTGTACAACCCGCACATCCGCGAGTGGGTGCAGGTGGTGCATGACGCGGGTGGCTTGTGTTTCTACGATCACGCCAACTTCAATGGCGCGATGACCAGGATCCGTGCGCGCGAACTGGGCTTCGATGCGTGCATGTTCATGTTGCACAAAACCTTTGGCGCACCAAAAAGTGGGGTAGGTGGGCCGGCGGTGGGGGCCTATGGTTGTTCGGCAGAACTTGCACCGTTCCTGCCGGCGCCGTTGGTGGCCTTCGACGGCGAGCGCTACAGCCTTGATTTCGACCGTCCGCAGAGTTGCGGCAAGATCCGTGAGTTCTGGGGCAACGTCCCGGTGATTCTCAAGGCTTACGCCTGGTCCCGTGCCATGGGCGCAAAGGGCATGGCAGAGGCCGCGGATATCTCCGTGCTGGCGAACAACTACATGGAAAAAGGCCTGTTGGCGATCCGCGGCGTGACCCGCTCGCACCCTGAGGCGACGAGCCCGCGCATGGAGATGACACGCTACAGTCTGGAGCGACTCAAGGAGGACACCGGCGTCGATGTCCCCGACGTGCAGAACCGCATGAGCGATTTTGGCATTGACCCGATGTGGAGCAGCCATCACCCCTGGCTGGTACCGGAACCTTTCACGCCCGAGCCGGGCGAGATGTACGGCAAGGAGGCCTTGGACACCTGGATCGCAGTGCTTGCCCACATATCCGAGGAGGCTTATTCGAACCCGGAGATCGTCAAGACTTCGCCGCATAACCAGGCGATCCACCGGTTGCAGAGTGCACCGCTGGAGGACTCGGCACGCTGGGCGATGACTTGGCGCGCGTACCTGCGCAAGCACCCGCGGCCGACGGTTTGAGCCAGCGTTTAGCGCAGTACCGGCCCCATGATCGAACGGGGCCGTTTTTCAAACCTGAGCAGAGCTAACAATCAGCCATCGGGGCTTTCCAGCGCACTAAGACCGGCTGGCGGGCTCCCTACAGGATTACCCTCATGTCGATTTTCGAAACGGGCCTCGCGCCCTCGGCCGTCAATCATATCGCCCTGTCGCCGTTGAGCTTCATCGAGCGTACGGCCTCGGTCTATGGCGAACATCCCGCCGTGATCCACGGCTCCATCCGGCGCAACTGGCAGCAGACTTATACCCGCTGTCGACGCCTGGCCGGTGCACTGAGCGCGCAGGGCATCGGCAAGGGCGATACCGTGGCGGTCATGCTGCCCAATATCCCGGCCATGCTCGAAGCCCACTTTGGCGTGCCGATGATCGGCGCGGTCCTCAACACTTTGAATGTTCGCCTGGACGCGCGGGCCATTGCCTTCATGCTTGAACACGGCGAAGCCAAGGTGCTGATTGCCGATCGGGAATTCCACGCCGTTATTGATGAAGCCTTGGGTTTGCTGTCACGGCCGCTATTGGTGATCGATGTGAACGACCCGGAGTACGGCGAAGGCTGCGCGGTCAGCCCTCTGGACTACGAAGCATTCCTCGCTGAAGGCGATCCCCAGTTCGCCTGGCACTGGCCGGAGGACGAATGGCAAGCCATCTCGCTCAACTACACATCCGGCACCACGGGTAACCCGAAAGGGGTCGTCTACCACCACCGCGGTGCCTATCTCAACTCATTGGGCAATCAAATGACTTGGGCCATGGGGCATCACCCGGTGTATCTGTGGACATTGCCAATGTTTCATTGCAACGGTTGGTGCTATCCCTGGACCGTCACCGCGCTGGCCGGTACGCACGTGTTCCTGCGCCGGGTCGATCCGCAGAAAATCCTGGCGCTGATAAACCACTATCAAGTCACGCACTTGTGCGCTGCACCGATTGTCCTCAATAGCCTGGCCAACTTGCCTGACGCGACCAGGCTCACCCTCGATCATCCGGTCCACGCCATGCTGGCCGGTGCAGCGCCACCGGCCAAAGTCATCGGTGCGGTCGAGGCGATGGGCATCAAGGTCACCCATGTCTATGGCCTGACCGAGGTATACGGCCCGGTCACTGTTTGTGCCTGGCATGCGCAATGGGACGAGCGCCCGCTGGACGAGCGTGCGCGAATCAAGGCGCGCCAGGGCGTGCGCTATCCGACCTTGGAGGGGCTGATGGTTGCCGATCCGGCAACCCTTGAACCGGTCGCCGCGGACGGTCAGACCATAGGCGAAATCTTCATGCGTGGAAACACGGTCATGAAGGGCTATTTGAAGAACCCCGAAGCGACGCGCGAAGCTTTCGAAGGTGGCTGGTTCCATACCGGCGACCTGGCGGTCCGTCACGCTGATGGCTATATCGAAATCAAGGATCGCCTCAAGGACATCATCATTTCGGGCGGGGAGAACATTTCCACCATCGAGCTCGAAGACGTGCTCTACCGTCACCCGGCGATACTCGAGGCGGCAGTGGTCGCCCGACCGGACGAAAAATGGGGTGAAACCCCTTGTGCCTTCGTCCATCTAAAGGACGAACTTCAAGGCATTCGGGAAGCCGACATCATCCTGTTCTGCCGGGAGCATCTGGCAGGCTTCAAGGTGCCCAAGACCGTGGTATTCAGCGAATTGCCGAAGACCTCGACAGGCAAGATCCAGAAGTATCTGTTGCGCGAGTGGGCCAAGGCGCTCTGAAAAAAGGGCTAGAGGAGAAGAATCATGGGAGACATCTACAACCTGTCCCGTTTCGTCGAAGCCCAGGATCCGCTGTTCAATCGAGTCATGGACGAGCTGCGCGCAGGCCGCAAGACGAGTCACTGGATGTGGTTCATCTTTCCCCAGTTGCAGGGTCTCGGACGTTCCGAAATGGCCGCGCGCTTCGCCATATCCGGGGTTGCCGAGGCTCGTGCTTACCTTCAGCACGACCTGCTCGGCCCGCGACTGGAGGAATGTGTGGAAACAGTCCTGCGGCATCAGGGCATGAGCGCCGAGCGGATATTCGGCTCGCCCGACGACCTCAAGTTTCGTTCCTGTCTGACGTTGTTCAGCAGCGTCCAACCGGGATCTTCCCTGTACCAACAGGCGCTAGACCGGTTTTACTCGGGCGAGCCGGATCGCAAGACACTGCTACTGCTTGAGCAACCGAGGTGACGTGGCGAGACGGCCTGCCGCGGGTTGTCCAGCCATTTTTACTTGCCGATTTCCTGCTCCGCCAGAATCGAGGCGGTGAGAGGACTTTGGCCCTTTGCAAACCACCACCACGCCGCGACTCCCAGGAGCGTGGCCAGCGCGGCCAGGACCAGAATCACCGATTGCGTGCCCAAGGGCGCCGCCAGCACCGCGACCAACAAGCCAGCCAACGGCTGCGAAAGGTTGTTGAGCAGAGTGATCACGCCTACCGTCTTGCCGAAATCCTTGGCTGGAATAACCTGTTGCCGGATCGTGCGCATGTAGACGTTGAACATCTTGTCGAAGCCGACGATCAACAGGAAGCCCACGACGTAGCCGATCAGGTTCGGGCTCAGGGCACTGATGAAGCCTCCCGCGACGATCATCGAGTAGCCGACGCCTCCCGAAACTCGCAGAGGCAGGGCGACCCGGGCGAGCAAGAACAGGATCACGATTGTTGTCATCGCGCCAGCCGCCTGCAGGCCCGCGTAGTCGTCCTTGCCAGCGCTGTACTCGCCAAGCACCATCGCCGCCGAGGTGGCCAAGGTGACACCCACGATCAGGTTGACGCCTACAGCCAGAGTGATGATTTTCTTCAGCTCCGCCAGGTTACGGATATGCCCGAAGGCAATCCGCAGCGGCTGCAACCAGATGTCCTGATGTTGCTCGAAAACCTCAAGGGTGATACGGCTGAGGCGTTGCCAAACCAGCATGCTCAGGTCGGCCAGCAGGAACAATCCGGCAATCCACAGCACCACCCAATGCCAGGCCCACACTTCCAGCATTAACGCCGCCACCAGTGGCCCGAGCACCAGTCCGGTCTGGTCGGCGATCTGCGAGTAGGACAAGGTTTTGGTGTAGCTGTAGTGCTGGAAGATATGCGGCATTAATACTTCACGCGCCATGATGCCTTGCGTGGTCAGCACCCCGCACACCGCTGACAGCACCACGACCCAGGCGATGCCGCCGAAGACCCCATGCAGCGCCATCGCCGCGACACACAGCAGCGCCCGGTAGACCTGACTGATGTGCAGGATCCTGATGGGCGAATACTTGTCGCACAGAGCGCCGCACAACGGGAATGCGAGGAATCGCGGCAGCGACTCGACAAAAAACGCCAGCCCGGCCCAGGCAGCGCTGTTGGTCGTCTGGAACACCACCAACGGCACGATGAACAGCAGGATCTGATCCGCCAGCCGCGACAGAAACAACGAAATGAAAAAAGCGAGGTAATCCTTACGCATGGCAACGTCCTGTTGGCAGTATCAGGGCCGCGATTGATTCGTGGGCCTAGGCGGCATCATTACACTTTGGATCAGCAACGCGAACGCCTCTATGGCCTCTTTCTCGCCATGACGCCCGCGCACCAAGGTGCCTGAGAGCGCCTCTCCAGCACCGACCAGACCCACGCAGCAACGCTCAAGTTCTGCGGTTGCCAAGGTGGCATGAGGCTCAAGTACGCTCAGGAACATCTGCACGCAGTTGTCCAGGAGCTCCTGCAAAACCATCGCCTTCTCTTCACTTCCTGCCAGGGCTGCGCCGACCGCATGGAACTCATCGGTGCTGTCTGCCGCGCATTGGATATAGGCACTGGCCAGGACCTGAGCTGTTTCCTCCGGGCTTCGCGCGGTCTTGGACATGCCTTCGCGAAAAGCGCGGACCCGCTCGGTATCAATCCATTTGTACAGCTCGATCAACAGCGCCGAGCGGGTGGGGAAATGATCGTATACCACCGGTTTGGACACTCCAGCGCGGACGGCCAAGTGGCCCAGGGTCAGACTGTCGGCGTTTTCCTCGCGCACGATCAATAACGCGGTATCCAGCAACTGCCGCCGCCGTTCAGCTTTCGAGAGTCGGCGGGAAGGGGAGTTACCTGTAATGGTTTCAATGGTTTTTTGCACGGTAGCGCATCCAGATCAATAAAACCTACCAATGGTAGGTGACAATGCGTGAGAGCGTGTTAGTTTACCTACTAACAGTAGGTTTTAGTCCAGAAAACGAGGAGAACTCACGATGTCACTTGATCCTATCTTGTTCATGGGTGGTTCCGGCGCCATTGGTCACCAGACTGCCCGCGCGCTGCGCGCCGCTCATCCCGACGTACCGCTGTTGATCGGCGGCCGTGATCTTGCCAAGGCTCAACAGGCCGCCCAGCAAATCGGCGGGGCGCAGGGCGTGGCGATCGATTCCACTGCGGACGATCTGGGCCTTGGCGTGCGCCCGATCAGCGCGGTTGTGGTTTTTTACATGGACCATGCCGTGGCCGGATTGCGCTTTGCACAAAAGCGCGGCGTGCCGCACCTCAGCATTTCCTCTGGCATTTTCGAGATCGCGCCGGAAATCGCCACGTACATGCACATGCCCGACGCTTCGCCCATAGTCCTGGGTTACGAATGGATGGCGGGAGCGACGACGGTGGCAACATTGAACTGTGCCCGGGCATTCGGCCAGGTGCACAAGATCAGCATCAATGCGCTGGTCGATGAGCAGGACACCGGAGGACCGACCGTCGCCAGCGACTTCGAACACCTGAACAAAATGCTGCCCGCCGCCTTGACGCGACGCGACGGGGTGTTCGTCTGGCGCGAAGGCGAGGACGCCAAGGCCAGCTTCCACGCTGTGGATGGTACCCAGATCGAGGCCTCCGGCTTTTCGTCCATTGACGTCGCCGGCCTGGCCACTGCCACAGGTGCGGCAGATGTCCAATTCAACATTGGCATCGGGGTCAGTTCAACCCGACGCCAGGGCGGGCCGATGTCCACTGAGATCATCATTGAGCTCGCTGGCGACGACCTCAAGGGCCAACCGCTACGCACCCGTCATGCCGTCGTCCACCCCGCGGGCACTGCGCCGCTGACTGGCCTCAGTGTCGCAATGCTCCTGGAACGTCTGCTCGGTCTGGACGGGCAACCCGCGACGCCGCCAGGGCTTTATTTCCCTTACCAACTGCTGGATGCCAACGCGTATCTGCAGCGTCTGAAGCAGGAGGGCGGTGAGCTGCGCCAGCTTCAGCCTCAATGATGTAGCTCGATCAGCATGCCTTCCGTGGCGAGGGAGCTTGCTCCCGCTGGGGTGCGCAGCAGCCCTAAAAATCTTGTGGTCGCCGCGCACAGAAGCCCCAGCCCGGCCCTGCGGGAGCAAGCTCCCTCGCCACGGGTCACCGCGTTGTCTTCAATAGCCGCTGTTGCCGCAACGCCGGTGCGCTTGTGGGGAAAAGCGCTTCATCCGGTCGAAAACGGGCGAGGCCGCAGGCAGCGGCTACGCGCTGGCGTTGCTGACCCTGAATGAGCGCTTGCTGAAAGCTGCGTTCGCTGTGTGCCATCCCCAATATGTATCGAGTCTCCACCTGGAATTGTCCGCCATTGGCCTGCCACCAGGCTTCGATCGCTGACGGGTCGGGCCAGGGCAGGTTTTCATCAGGGTCCATGGCGACATTCGGATCCTCAGGGTCATCGTTCGGCCCTGCAGCGAAGTCCGGTGAGCTGCGCAACTCCAGGTCGAGCAGCGCCAGGTCGGCGCCGGTGATCAGGCTGAAAGCTTCGCCAGCGACCCGGGAGTAAGGCAATTCGCTCATCTGCTGGACCAACCACGGCGCGCTGACCGGATCGCCCAATAAGCCGAGGGCCTGGATTGCGGTGCGTCGATTCCCGGGATCCTGCGCGCACTGGCGTATCCAGGCGATGCTGGCCTCACGGTCCTGCCAGGCCAATAACACGCAGAGCGCGCGATATTGAAATTCGCCGCTTTCCTCGGCGAATCGACGCAGAGGTTCAAGAGCCTGCTGGTCGCCCATCTGGGCGGTGGCCCAATTGGCCCAGAAGCGTGTGGCTGCATGCTCATGGAGGCGGTGAGCACGAATCTCCGCCCACAGGTCACGACGCCGCAACTCGCCAGCCGTGCGCGCGGCACGCGCCAGCACGCTTGGGTCCGCCTCGCAAAGCCCGGCCAGCAGGGCCGGGCCTGGATCGCGGCGATGCATGCCGCAGGCCGCCAGGCCGAGGCGGCGGAACAAGGGTTCAGGGGCGGCGAGCATGCGCTCGATCCAGGGCGATAGCCGCGCCCAGTCCAGCCACCCCAAGGCCATCAGATAACCGCGCTCGGTTTCTACCGCACTGCGCAGATGCTCGCTGAGCCTGGACAGCACCTTGGCATCGGCCGCCTCGAAAGCCAGCACCACGCTGGCGAACATCTCGCCGACCGCGTTTGGGCCGAGCTGGCCCAGCAGAACCTCCAGGCCGGTTGGCCCGGCGATACGCAAGCCGTCGAGATGGGCGTCGATGCGGTTATCGAGTTTGCCGAGGTGGTCGATGTCGTAGTGCGGAGCGCGCAGGGCATAGTCTCGCAGGGCTGCGAGGAAGCTGGCTTCTTCGGCGTGTTGCTCGACCACCAGGGACAGCGAATTGTTCATGAACCGTGCACCAGCAGCATGAATGCGCAAGGCCGATTCAAGTGTTGTGTGGGCATATCAACCGCTCCCACCGATTGCCATCGAACTTGAGTATGTCGTCCACGCCAAAGGAATAGAGCAATCCGTCCTGGGCATCCAGTTTATGGCCGCCGGGAGCGGGGACGATGCCCGTGTCGATATCGACGAAGTCTTGCCCGTCATACCGAACGAGGCCGTGTACATGGGAAAGGTAAAGGTGCCCGTTGTATAGCGCCATGTCCCAGAAATTCATCGTCCTCTCGGTGTCGATCACTTGCCATCCATGGCGGTTGCCAACCAACAGAAGCCCATCATTCCCGCATGCGTAGACCTCGTCCTCGCTCTCGCACCTCACGCATGACAATGGGCGATTGGTCGGGGAGTCCAGCGTGCTCCAGCGTGACCCGTCGTAGTGCAGGATGAGGCCCTTTTCACCCACGGCATAGAGATTGGTGCGAAGTGCGCCATCCAGGCTTTCCAGGGTTGGCGAGCCTACTTTCGCCCCAGGAGGGCTGATGTTCGTCCAGGTGCCGTTCGAATAGCGATACACCTGTGATGACTGACCGCTGATATATAACTCGTTGTCGATTTCTCGTATGCAAAGCAGCTCGCCGAGCCGGCCCGTATCGATGCGGTGGTTTTCGAACTTGCCGCGGATATTGTCCAGCGTGAAGTCTGCCGAGCCGGATTTGACATGACGAAGGTTGCCGTTTCGACCAAGCATCCAGAGGCTGTTGTCACTGCGTCTGAAGCAGACGGCGCCGATAACATCGTTGTCTACATCGTTGTAGACCCAGTTCCCATCGAAGCAGAATGCGACCCTGGACATCTGTTCGTTCGGCAGGGAGTTATATTGCGCAGGGATAACGAGTGTGTCCGCGTTGACGATCAGGCCACAGGTAAAAAACAGGGAGTCTTCGTGGTTCATGATGGGTTCTCTAAATCAAAGGGGCAGGATTCTTCGGCTTTTTTTCAAGGGCAGGTGCGCGAACTTCACCCCTGCGCATCCCTGACTCCGGGCCGACACCCAGGTCTTCGTGGCCTTTGTCGATCTGTGCCTTCAGGCAATCTTTATCGCAACCCGTCTCATCGGCAACCGCCTGTGCCGAGAGATCGCTGATTTCCGCGTAGGTGAAGTCACTACGTCCGTTCAACATTTCATCTCGCTTGACCACGTAACTCCTGCCGATACGTCCATGCTGCATGAGCTTGTCCGTCGGGCCTTGGCGAGAGTTGTGGTCGGCGCCCTCCACGCATATGCAGGGGGCCTTGTTGTGATCGTAGGTAGGAACGAAAGCATCACCCCTTACTTTCAGCTTGCCGGTTTTCGGGTTGACGGGGCGGGGTGTCGATAAATCGGCTACCGGCACTGGGTGATGCGGTGTCTTCCCGCCGCACTTGGAACAGCGGGTCTTTGGCGAGTTAGGCACCAGCATGCACTTGCGTGCTTCACAACACTCGGGGCTGGTATTGTCAGCCGGGCCGGGTGTTGCGCCGCGCGACAATGACTTGGCAGGCGCAGGGCAGGCTGCTTTGATCTTTTCCACGTTCCCTGACTTGACACAAGGGTTTTCAGGGTCCGCCATCGCTACCGAATCAAGATACGGCCAAGCCAGCGTGTTTGAGGTCGAGCCGTGGTTATGAGTGGTCAGGTCCATATTGCGCACGACGTTTTCAGCTTCAAATTTCACATTCATCGACCAGGCCGTGAAATAGACCTTGCCTTTGATCTTGCTGGTAATAATCCCTTTTTTCGGGGCATTGCCAGCCTCGTCTCCATAACTGGTCTTGAAGTAACTTTTATCCTTGAGCATGACTTCCTTGCCACTGATCTTCACTGTTCGCGTGCCCCGGGTAGTGTCCTTGGCCATGCCAGTGTTGGGATAGGGAATGGGCACGCCGAGGGGAGTGGCAGCGGTTTGTGGGGGGGTAAAGCAGACATCCGGGAAGCAGGCGATCGACTTGCCGTCGGCCGCCTTGCAGGAAACTTCCATGTTGTTGGCAAAGACTTCGTTGGCCATCAGGCAACCCTCACGATCCGGTAGCTGAGCAGTGCGGCCGCGCGCTCGCCGGCGTCGTTGCCCAGGTGGCAGAAAATATTCGGCCCTTCGCCGTAGCCCTTGCGACTGGCGGCCAGGGCCACGGCGAGCATGGCCGGGCCGATGGCTGCGCCGACTTCGCCGATGCAATCGGCCGGATGCCAGAGATGGAAGAACTCCTTGCGTACCCGCAGGCTGCGACTCAGGGCCAGGGAAGCCTCCTTGAAGTAGTACTGTTCGCCGGAAATATCCGTCAGGCGATAATCCATCTGCTCCAGGCCGCAGCCCGCTTCGCTCAGTGCCGCGCGTACGGCCTGGGTCAGGCCTTCGGCGCGCAGCGGCAGATTTTCGGATTCCACCGTGGCCTGTTCCAGGCCGAAACCCAGGCCGATGCAGGTTAGTTGCGGCATTTCGCTGACAACCGGGGCGGCCAGCACCACGGCCGCGGCGCCTTCGCCGGGAATGAAACCGTTGGAGTTCTGGCTGGTGAGCAGGCGCTCGCGTGCTTCGAAGGCGGTCAACGTCGCTCCATCCAGCAAGGAATCGACGCCGGCAACCAGTACGTGGCGACGACCGCTCTGATAGATCAGCCTGCGCGCATCGAGCAGGGCCACCGCAGCACTGACCCGGCCTCGGGCAATCACGCTGGAGTCAGGATGGAAGCGCAGCCCCAGCTCAGTCTCGATTGCCTGCAACAGTTCCTTATCCAGGCCGTTCAGGCGTCCGGGGCGCTCGGCTTCCGCCACGCACAGCAACAGCGGAGTCTTTTCCGGATCGAACCCTGGGGTACTCTGCAATGCCTCGGCGATGGCGCGAGCGGCCATCTTGATCAGCTTGGTGTGGCCGCGCCAGGGCTGTTCCAAAGATACGCTGGCGCCAATGATCCATTCGCCGCCGCGGTCGATGAAGCGGGTTTCCTGGAAGTTGTCGATGGCGCAGCGGATCGCCGCGCAGCTGGCCGGTGCGCTGAGGCCAACAGCGCTGACCATCCCCGAACCGATGACGCACAGAGCACTCATCAATCAGTTTCCTCGGGAGCACGCCTGGCTTTGACCAGGGCGCCCAGCGACGGGTAGTAATCCTTGCCCAATTCACGGGCGCGCCACCAAGCCGTAGACATCGTCCCGACCAGTACCTGGGCAATCTCGAAAATGTTGCGCCGCAGCGGACGGGAAATCCGCCAGGTCAGTTGCACCTGACGGGCGTCAGTGTCGATCAGCAAGGTGTCGATCACCGCCGAGACCGTTTCATGGCCGCCTTTTTTCAGAAAAAAAGTCACCGGCACAGCCATTTCGGGAATGCGAAAGCCTGCCCGCTCCCGGGACGTGAGGTTCAGCAACAACACCTCTTCGCCGCCGCGCAGGTAATCGGTTTGCTGGTCTTCAGGCGCGGCCTGGAAATAGCGGTTGTCGAAATCCCCAGGCAGAAACGGAAAGCAATCGGCCAACCAGGCATCGTCGTAAGTCCCGGCGAAGCGCGCGCGTTGCGGCCAACTGCGCCCCATTGGCCCGAGGGCCATGGGGCGGAAATCGCCAGAAGGGCTGTCGATCGGCTTGCCCGGTTCTTCGGTGTTCGGCATCGGCCGGCCGATGATGTCGGCGTCATTGCAACTGGCTGGATACCAGCCGCAACCGCTGGGGTTGTCCTGGTAGCAATGACGCATCTCGGGGATGTTCTCCATGGGATGAGAGCCGCCGAAAGCCTGGGCATAGGAGATAGCCTGCGCGGTGAAGGGCTGCGGTGAGCCGGCATGAATACCTGACATTCCCGGCTGCCACTGCCGGGGACCGAACACTGAAAAAGCCTTGCTCACCCGACCGACACGAACACCGGCGGTCAACTGCGTCACCGGCCGACCACCCGGTGCATAAGCTTTGCCCGATACCAGCACGTCGCAGAATGGCTTGAAAGGCGCGAAGTCCATTTCCTCTCGTGGCGCGCTGAGGCCCGGTTCGCCGAAGAACGAGTCAGCCATCAGCAACGGCTGCTGGATGTCTGCGAGGGTCGCGGCACGCCCGTCCAGCGGTAGATCGAAGGTGCCCTTGGCCACGACGACCACGGATTCGCGGCCGTCGCTGGCCATACCCAGGGTATAGGCAGCATGCAGTTTGCTGGCGTTGAGCAGTTCCATGGGTCGACCTACCTGTCAGTTGATTTGCACCGAGCCGCCCTTGATGCGGTTGACCCCGCTGGAGCGGCTGGAGAGGTAGGTGCCCCGGATAATCACCTTGCCCGCGCGAGTCAGGGTGATGCTGGCCTTGCCGCAACGCAGGACGATTTCCTGTTTCGCGCTGAACTCCAGCCGCTCGCCATCGACGTGGGCGACCGCTGGCGATGCGTTTGCCGGCAGGCGCTGGATGCGACCGATCACCAGCGGCCGGGCCGGGTCACCGGCCTCGAACATCAGCGCGACCTGGGCGCCGATGTCGTCACGGCAGAGCGCGGTGGTGGTACGCGCGGCGAGGCCGGTTTCGCCGGGGCAGCCGGGGAAGGCCACGACCGGAGCGTCCGGCGTGGGTACGTCCAGCAGCACCCCGATCACGACGCCATCCACCCGCGTCGGCGTGGCGGTGGAAGATACGGGGAGATGATATTCAACGGTCATGACGCCTGCTCCGTGGCTCAGTTCTGCAGAATTTTCTGGCCTTTGACGACCACATTCTTGTTGGCCTTGATGTTGATGGCGCCAGAGCCATCGATGGTGATGTTCTTGCCCTTGATGACAATGCTGCCGTCCTTCTTCATGGTGATGCTGGCGGCGCCGGTAGTCAGGCTGATCGAGTCGCCGGCGTTGAGCACGAAATGTTTGCCCACATCCAGGCTGTCGTTCTGTTTGATCCCCGTGCTGCGGTTCTGGGCAACGTCGCGGGATTCGTTCTGGCCGATCCGGGTGCTCTGGTTGCCATTGATCTCGATCGCTTCGTTGCCCTGCACCGTTTCATTGCGGTTGCCCGCGATGTCGATGGTCTCGTTGCCGCCGACGTCCTCGGTGCGGTTGCTGGCGACGCTGATTTTTTCGTTCGCGCCGACCTTTTCCGTGCGGTCCGCGCCGATGGTGATGGTTTCGTTGCTGCCCACCCGTTCGGTGCGATTGGCACCGATAGTGATCTTTTCATTGCTGCCGACATCCTCGGTGCGGTCGACACCGATGGAGATGGTTTCGTTATTGCCCACTGTTTCGGTGCGGTCGTGTTTGACCTGCACGGTTTCATCGTGGTCGACGGTCTTGCTGCGATCATGGCCGACCCAATGGGTTTCGTCGTTCTCGACCTCGATGTCCTGGTTTTTCTCGGCGTGAATGAACAGCTGCTCCGCGCCTTTTTTGTCTTCCATGCGGATTTCATTGAAGTTCGCTTGCGTGCCGTCCTTGCTCGATCGGCTTTTCACGCCGCTCTGGGTGGCGTTGGCCGGCAGTTGGTAGGGCACGGTCTGTTCGGCGTTGTAGACGCGGCCGGTGATGATCGGCCGGTCCGGGTCGCCTTCGAGGAAGCTGACGATCACTTCCTGGCCGATTCGAGGGATCTGCACCGAGCCCCAGTTCTTGCCGGCCCAGGCCTGTGAGACGCGAATCCAGCAGGAGCTGTTTTCGTTGGACTGGTCATGGCGGTCCCAATGGAAATGCACCTTGACCCGACCATACTGGTCGGTCCAGATCTCCTCGCCACTGGGACCCACCACCACCGCGGTCTGTGGACCGCGGACAATCGGCATGGGCGTGACGGGGAGGGGGCGAAACGTCTGGCTGGCATCCATACAGTCCAACTCGCTGACGAACTGTTCAGCCTGTTCCTGTTGCCCGCTTTCGTAGGCTTCCTGGCGGATCTGGTAGCGTGCGACGACTATCAGGTATTCGCGGTTCTGGTCCGCGCGGTCATAACCGGTCAGCGTGAACAAATGGCCGGAGCCCAGCCCGCGAGCACGGCCACGTAGCTGCACGCGCTCGAACTGGCTATGGATGGCTTCGATGCGGGTTCGCGCATAGTGATCGCCATCGTTGCTCTGGACGTACTCACCGGGGTAGTCGAAGAGCGGGTATTCGCCGTTGCTATGGTTGCGCGGCACGCTGGAGCGCACCTCAAGGCTGGCGCGCGGCCGCAGAAAGTCATAGTCGTTCAGCGCCAGCGAGCCGGGTTGCACTTCACGGGCCATCTGCCAATCGTAGAAATGATCGCGCTCGCGCATCTGCCGATCGGGCGGATAGAAGGGCACCGACGCGTAGTCCGCCGCCGTGGAGTGAGCGCCGTAGGCATCGGCCAGCACCAGTACATGGCGGGACTTCTCATGGCGGAAGTAGTAATAGATGCCTTCCTGCTCCATCAGCCGACTGACGAAATCGAAGCTGGTCTCGCGGTACTGCACGCAATATTCCCACTCGCGGTAGCTGCCGCTCAGGCTGTCTTCGAAGTCGGAGAAGCCGAGGTCGCGAAATACCTGCTTGATGATGTCCGGCACGGTCTTGTTCTGGAAGATCCGGCAATCCGAGGTGCGGGTGAGCAGCCAGAACCAGGGCCGGAGGCTGACGCGATACCCGGCGAACTGCCCGTGCCCGGTCAGCTGTCGGCAGGTGCTGACAATGCCGTGGAAATAACGTTTGCCTCCGTCATAGAGCTCGAGGGTCAGGCCCATCGGCTTGCCCAGCAACTGGTCGAACTTGATCGCCCGGTCTTCGGAAGTGAGGTCCAGCTCGTAATGGAACAACCGCCCCAGCTCTTCGCTGCCGTCCATACTTTGCAGCAGCAGGACATCGCCGCCGAGGGGACAGTCGACCTGCACCAACCGGTTGTTTTGCGTAATTGCCATTACGGCGTCCCCTGGCTCACGTGCGAGCGGCAGTCAGCCGTTCAGGAGACTGGGCAGCGTCCTCAGCCAGGCAGGCAGGATCAAGGGGTGTGGCGCTTTGCTCACGTAGTTGTACATACACCACAGTGGGATCTCCATATCGGCCTTGAATCTATCCAGCCAAAGCGAACGCGCAATGGATCCTTTTACGCGAAATCATCCAAACCTCCACCGCATCGATAAGTGGAAGGCTATCCATTTAGTCTTATTGGTTATAGCAGCCATTCTGAATAACGCACATAGGGCAGCTGTTCTATGCGTATGGCGACTCGTGGCGTCGCGGCCACACCGAGCGCAAGCAAACTGTCGCTTCAGAAAAAGCGTTTATCTGGGCAGCGGCGAACCAGGTACGGGAGCAGGCGGTCGCTGGGGCTTGACCGACGTGCCAAACGTGTTGCCCATGCGCACGCCGGTGGCTGCCGGCGTCGCGAGGCCGACACTGTTCGGTGCGCGTTTGTCGACCGGCACATCCAGCCTGTCCTGCGCGTGTTGCGCAGCGGCGGCGGCCTCGGGGTCGTTGCCCATCTGGCGGCTCAGGCAGTTGTAATCCGGGGTCTTGTAGCCGCCGACAGTCACCTCGATACAGGCCGGGGCTTCTTCGCCCTGGACCCCGGGCAAAGTCATCAGCAAGCCGATTCCGGCTGTCATGCTCATCCACTGTTTCATCGTTGACCTCCTGGCCCGCCACGGTGGTGGCTCATCGTTTCGGCACCAGTCTAGTGCCGCGCGCGGGATTTGTGTCGGGTGTCATACGACATTCATAAACACCCATCAGGATGACGTTTTTCAACGGATACGTCAGTCGTGCAGCAGGGCATAACCGGGGGCGGACGCAGGCGTGGATTGGCCAGGGCGCCCTTGGGGTGGCTGGTGGTGGCGTGGTGTCTGCTGGCCGGGCCGGCCCAGGCAGTCGGCGTGGTGGACCTGGACATTGCGCCTCAGGAATTGGCCCCGGCACTCGAGCAATTCAGCCGGGCCACAGGCATGGCGGTGCTGGTGGATCACGCCTTGTCGAACCGGCGCCATACGATGGGCGTCCAGGGGCTGTTCACGCCTGCCCAAGGGCTGAGTGTGCTGCTCAGTGGTACCGGGCTGGCGGCGCAGTATGCCCGTGCGGATGCATTCACCTTGCAACCGGTACAGGTTCGCGAGGTGCCATTACCGCCGGGCGCCACTGCCGGATTGAGCGATAGCAACTATGCGGCAACGATCCAGGCGGTCATCCAGCGCAACCTGTGCCGTTCGCCATTGACCCGGCCGGGCAGTTTTCGCGCGCTGTTGCAAGTGTGGATCGGACGCGACGGCGTGGTGCAAAACAGTCGGCTTGTCAGTACTACGGGCGATGTATTGCGTGACAAGGCCTTGGTCAACAGTTTACAGAATCTCAGGATCGACCGGCCGGCGCCCAGTTCGCTGCGCCAGCCGGTGACCCTGCTTTTGTTACCCGATTCATCAGGAAAAAGCATGGAATGCACAGCAGGGGAAGAGGTGTTCGGGCAATGAAAGACGCTGGCCGCAGCCCGATGGTCAAGCTGTTCCTGACTTCCTATGAGGATTTCAAGGTGCGTCTGCGCAGGCGCCTGGGTTCCGAGGAACTGGCCAACGATGTGCTGCATGAAACCTACCTGCGGGTCGACCGCATGGGCGACACACCGGAAATCGTCCAGCCTAACGCCTACCTCTATCGCATGGCCCTGAATATCGCCGCCGACCGCCGACAGTCCGATGCTCGCCTGCTCACCGGCAGCGAGATCGAAGAGCTGCTGCAAATCGCCGACGAAGCGCTGGACCCGGCTCGGGTGGTGGGTGGCCAGAAGGAGTTGCAGACCCTGCTGAAGGCCTTGTACGAGTTGCCGGCGCGGCGCCGCAGGATTTTCATTGCCGCGCGCCTGGAAGAAGCCCCGCATCTGGAGATCTCCCAGCGTTTCGGTATTTCCACGCGCATGGTGGAGAAGGAAATCAAGGCTGCGCTGGGGCATTGCGCCCTGCGCCTGGAAAGAAAAGTCATTCAGCGGTTCGGTCCCGGCGCGGGAAAACCGTCTTGAGAGTAGAGACCCGACCCATTCATGAGTGTGTGTGCGCTTGAACATCTTCAGCATCGCGTCCCCTGACGATACGCCCGAGGCCCGACTGGCCGGCGAGGCCCGTGACTGGTTGATCCTGCTGACCTCGGGACGCGCCACCGTCGCCGATGCCCGTGCCTTGCGCCAATGGTGCGGGCAGAGCGCCGAACATGCGCGGGCGTTCGAGCAGGCCAAGGCGCTGTGGCATGGGCTGCGACCGGCCGCCGAAGCGGCGCAGGGGCCTCGGCATTTTGGCCGTCGGGCGTTGCTCGGCGGCGCGCTGGCCGCCTCCGTGGGCTTCTTGCTGATCCGCGCCACGGTGCCGGGTGGCGTTTCCGGGCTTGCTGCGGACTACGTCACCGAAGTGGGCGAACAGCGCCGGGTCGAGCTGGGTGATGGCGTGAGCCTGGAACTCAATACCCAGACTCGCCTCAGCCGCCTGGCGCTGGCCGAGGGCGGGCAGGGCCTGGAATTGCTCGCCGGCGAAGTCGAAGTGTCCGGCAGCAGCACCACGACGATCAACGTCCAGGCCGGCGCCGGCTGGATCAGCGCCGCGCGGGCCCGCTTCAATCTTCGCTACATCGACCAGAGCGTCTGCGCGACCTGCCTGGAGGGCGTCGTGCAGGTCCAGGTGCAGGGCCGGCAGTTTCGCCTTGAGCCGGGCATGCAATTGACCTACGACACCCACCAGGTCGGCAGCCCACGAGCCGCCGATGTTTCCGCCGCCGTTGCCTGGCGCGAACAGGTATTGGTGTTCAACGATGCGACGCTGGCCAGCGTCATCGACGAGATCAACCGTTATCGGCCGGGCATGTTGCTGTTACTCAACCGCGAGCTGGGCTTGCGTAAGGTCCAGGCCCGTTTCCGCCTCGATCAACTGGCCGGCGTGGCACTGCTGATTCGCGATGCCTACGGCGCCAAGTGCACCGAGCTGCCAGGTGGGGTGGTGGTGCTGAGTTAGTTCAGCGGCGCCTGGGCTGGCCTCTTCGCGAGCAGGCTCGCTCCCACATTTGGCACCGCGTTCGACTGCGGATTTGTAGGCAACATTAACCTGTGGG
>NZ_JBHFJB010000099.1:5946-14258 GCF_057334555.1 Pseudomonas sp. AGC41 | reverse complement strand
CCCCCAAGGCGGTGGCATGGTCGATGAAGATGTTGAATGTGCCGGCCTCTTCGCGAGCAGGCTCGCTCCCACAGTCAGATCGGGGTAAAGCTGAAGAGGCAGGCTGCCTACCAGACCGCCTTGATCTTGATCTTGATCCTGATCTTGATCTGAGACGCCCCGTTAACCACGCTGGCCGAACGCAGGCATTGCGCAGTGGGCAACCCGGCATGGATGCCGGGTTAGCCGCGCTGGGCCATGGATGGCCCTTCGCGGCGGCCCACGGAGCAATGCCGGAGTGAGGGCACACCGAGCCCAGGCGAGGTGCCGAGTGGTGGGGCAGAGCGTTTTTGGTTACTTTTGGCGCTCTTTCCAAAAGTGACCCGCCGTAAGGGCGGAACCCTAAGCAGCCGTTACCGCAGCAACGGATATGTACCCAGTCAACGAAACCCTGGCCGACTCTCAGGCCGCCATCGCGAGCAAGCTCGCTCCCACAGGGAAACGCGAGCAACCCCGCTCCGACAATCTCGAAGGGTGGGCTACTCCAACGGTCCCAGCACCTGCCGATACTTCTCCGGCCCTTGCGGTGTCTGCCGGGTCAGGCTGATCTCGATGCCCGGCGGATCCTCCTGCCGGTTGCCGCTGAGTTTGCGCCAGCCCTTTTCCCTGTCCCAGAACCGCAGCTCCGCATCGCTGACCTCACTCAACACAGCCACGCCCGCACCCGGCGCCGGTAGAGGGTAGCGGCTGCGAGCCTGGCCCTGGGCGCGATAAAGTGTGTCGCCCTTGAGCCACCAGCGTACCCGTTGCAAGCCACCGCCCTGATCGGCGGCCTCACGGATAACGTCGAGGCGAAAACCCTGGCCTTCGGTGCTGCGCAGGGTGAGGGCGGGCGGGGCGGGCGAGGGCTCGTTGTCGATCCCTGGCTTGAGCGGTTCGCTCAACTCGACGCCGGCCCGCAGGGCCACATCGCGCTCCAGTTGGTTAAGCACCCGCAGCAAGGCTTCGGTCTGCTCGGTGCTGGCCTGCAAGTGGCTGTCGGCGCGCGTCACGCTGTCCAGCCCGCGCCACGCGATCAGGCTGATCACCGCCATCAGCAGGATCGCCACCATGACTTCAAGCAAGGTGAAGCCTGTCTCCCGGCCGCTCATTGAACCAATACCCGACCGGCGGCGCTGCGTTGCACAGTGAAACTGTTCTGGCCGTCGGACAAGCGGATCTGTAGCGGCACGCCGATCCATTCAGCATTGAGCACCACGCGTTGCCGGGGTTCCACACGTACCTCCATGGACGGGCTTTGCCACCGTCGCGGGCGCAACTGCGGGTCTTGCTTGAAGCGATCGAGCCCCACGCCCTGGTCCGGGCGGCGGCTGAAGCCGAAGCCCTTGGCGTCCCAGCGCCAGGTGATCGGTCGCCCGTCGGCGCGGGCTTCCGTCTGGGCCAGTTGCAGCAGCTGGGCCAGCCGTTCGGCATCCTGGCGCAGCAGCTTCGCCGGGGCCGGTTTGATGCTCAGGCTCACGGCCGCGCTGGCGATGCCGACGATCACCAGCACCACCATCAATTCGATCAGGGTAAAACCGCGTTGCTTGCCGTGCATCCGGGCGCGCTCCTTTGCGTTGGTGATCATCGTGCACGCTGAAGATGATAAGGATGTGAAATAAAACGGAGAGAATTGACGCGTACGCTGGGCGCTGGAATCAAACAAGGAGATCAGGACATGACTTTCACGGAACGAGTCTCCCCGGCGCAGATCGTCCAGGCGCTGGGACTGGTGGCAGCGTTGGCTGGAGTGGCGACCTGGTCTTCTCTGCTGCTGACATCCGCCGAGTCGCGCACCCCGGACGTGGCCCCGCAACGCCTGGCCGAGCGTTCCGACAGTCCTGCGTTGCAGTGGTTTTCCAACCAGCCGGCGGCAGTGGATATCAAGGTCAGCGGGGTGCTGGCCGGCGCCCGCGGCGCGGTGGCGATCCTCAGTCTCAACGACGGACCACCGCGCAGTTTCCTGGCTGGCGAGCGGGTAGCCCAAGGGGTAAGGCTGGTAGCGATCGAGGCGCAGGCCGTGGTGATCGAACGCGGCGGCGAACAGACCCGATTAGCACTGGCGCGGCTGCCGGATTCAGTGAGTTTGCCGTCGCTGACGCGCCCCTGACCGCATTTGTTGTGAGGGCTCTTGTGGCGAAGCAACATTTGCAACCGGTTATTTTTCCCGACCGAGCAAGGTCTCCAGCCGAGCCAAGGGCGGCGCCTCGCGGCTGCGGTCGGATACGCTCAGCTCGACCCGCAGCATCCGCCCGTTTTCCGCCGGGCGCAGGTTCTGCTCGCAGCGCAGCAGCAAGCGCCCCTGATCGCATTGAAAAACTTTCATCCCCGGCGTCACGTGTCCCTCCAGGCGCAATTGCGCCAATTGGCTGCGAGCCGTCAGCAAGGCGATGGACTTGTCTCGCAGCAAGCCGTTGCTCTGGGTCATCACCGCCGCCACGCGCACCGCGGCCGACATGGCCACGGCAATGATCGCCAGGGCCACCAGCACTTCGATCAAGGTGAAACCGGCTTGTGGGGCTGGGCGTGGCATCGGTCGGCTCAAGGGGGCGAAAGCAGTACCCAAGCCTGAGCATTGTTCTTTACAGATTGACGACGCAAGCTCCTGAGCAATTTCAATATCGCTGACATATTTTCTTGCAACACTGCGCCTCGAATCGAATCCAGGAAGGACCGTCGAGATGCACATCGCCCCTTGTTACGCCCGTTCCCGAGGCCCACGCGGGCAGCGGGGCTTCACCCTGATCGAGATCATGGTCGTGGTGGTCATCCTCGGCATTCTCGCGGCGATGGTAGTGCCCAAGGTTCTTGATCGACCCGACCAGGCCCGCGCCACGGCGGCGAAGCAGGACATCGGCGGGTTGATGCAGGCCTTGAAGCTGTATCGCCTCGATCACGGCACCTACCCCAGCATGAACCAGGGCCTCAAGGTATTGGTGGAGCGGCCGGCCGATGCCAAGAACAGCACCTGGCGTTCCTACCTGGACCGCTTGCCCAATGATCCGTGGGGCCGCCCCTACAACTACCTCAATCCTGGCGCGAACGGCGAGGTCGATATCTTTTCCCTCGGTGCCGACGGCCAGCCTGACGGCGACGGTGTGAACGCCGACATCGGCTCCTGGCAGTTATAAGGGCCGTGATGCGCACGAATTCGCCGACAGCGGCGAAGCAGCGCGGCATGGCGGTGATCAGTGCCTTGCTGATCGCTGCCGTGGTGGCCGTCATTGCCGGCGGCATGCTCACCCGCCAGACCCTGTTCACCCGCAGCCTGGAAGCCGAGCAACTGCGCATCCAGGGCGCGGCGCGGTTGCAGGGCGGCCTGCAGGTGAGTCGCCAGTTGCTCTGGGAGGTTCGCCAGCGCGATCCCTTGACGCGCTTCGGCCAGCCGTGGGCGAAACCTATCCTGATGCCGGGCTCCGGCCAGGTCGACACGCCATTCGAAGGGCAACTGGAGGATGAACAGGGCAAGTTCAACCTGCGCAATCTGGTGGTCGATGACCAGGTGGACCAGGAACAGCTGCGCGCCTTCGAGCGGCTGTGCGAGCAGTTGGGTGTCGCCGCCATGGTACGGGCGCGTATCGTCGAGCGGGTGGTTGCTGGCTACCCGCGCCTGTTGAATCCGCCGCGGGCGGGCCAGGCGTCAACGAGCGGCACGTTCGACAGCGGCCGCAGCACCTCGCCGGACGCCTCCGACACGCTGGCGCCGACCCGCCCGATGCTGCGCACCTTGCAGGACCTGCTCAGCGTCAAGGGCGTCACCCCGGCGTTGCTGGAGACACTGGCCCCTTACGTCACGATCCTGCCGGCCAATACCTGGCTCAACGGCAACACCGCCAGCGCCGCGGTGCTCACCGCCTACGTGCCGGGATTGTCGCTGCAACGCGCCCAGGCGCTGATCAATGAACGCGACGGTGGCCACTGGTTCATCAATCGCGGGGATTTCGTCAACCGCCTGCGCATGCCCGAACTGGACGTCAGCACCGTCAAGGTCGGCATCGCCAGCGACTGGTTCCGCCTGCGGGGCCAGGTGCGCAGCGGCCAACGGCGGGTCGAACTGGATGCCTTGCTCCAATGCAGCCAGGACCGCTTGCCTCAGGTGATCTGGTCGCGGGTGGGTGTATGAACCGTTTGCGCATCGCCCTGGCGCCGCTGGATCGTCTCGGCCTCGACAGCCCGGTGGCATTTGCCTGGCTGGACCGCCAAGGGCAGGTGCGGGATGCCGGTCTCAGCACACTCCGGGCGCTCGGCCAGGGCACGAAGCAGCAGGCGGTCGAATGTTTCCTGCATCCGCGTGACAGCTTGCTGACGCGCCTGGAGCTGCCGCCACTGTCCGCGGCGAAGACCACTGCCGCCGTGACCTGCGCGGCCCAGGCGCTGATGCTCGGTGCCACTGAACAGATGCAAGTGGCCCACGGCCCGCGGGATGCGGACGGGCAGGTAGCGGTCGCCTGGCTGGACCGTGCGTCGCTGAACATATTGGGTCAGGTCCTGCTGCAGGCCGGCCTCAAATTGCGCGGCCTGTATCCGGCCGCCTACGCCTTGCCGGTGTTGTCGGGGCCAGTGGCGTGTATCGAAGACGAGCACTTGCTGGTGCGCCATGGCTTGCAGCACGCCGTGGTCCAGCCGTTGCTGGAAGATGCGCTGGACGAGTGGCTTGTGGAAATGGGCAGCGGTGTGCATTGGGTGGGCGAGTCACCGCCGCAAGTGACGACTGACAGTTTGCCCGTCACCCAGCGCTGGAGCGGTGTTGCGCCGGGCTGGGGCCTGCATGCCGGGTTGACGCAGGGGCGTGCCGGGCGCGGCGGCTGGGGCCGGGCGGCGGGCATTTGCGCGCTGGCGGTGGCGGTGTGGGTGGTCGGGCTCAATCTGTATGCCAACCGGGAAGCGGCCCAGGGGCAGCGGCTCAAGGCACAGATGAGTCAACGGGTGAAGCAGGCGTTCCCTCAGTTGCCGGTGATTCTCAATCCCTTGCAGCAGGCCCGTCAGCAAATCGCCGCGCGCCAGAGCGGTTCGCTGGCGGAGCCTGGGCAGCGCTTCGCCAGCCTGGTAAGGCAGGCCGGCAGCGCCATGCCGTTCATGAGCGGCAATGTGCAGGAACTGGTGTTCGAAAACGCTGAGTTGCGCCTCAAGCTCGTCGCCGAAGCGCAGAAAGTCGCGGCGGGCGACGACTGGAAAATACCCCTGGCGCAGGCCGGCATCGAGGTCGCCGCCATTGACCAGGGTTGGACGTTGCGCGTGGCTCCGGCCGGGCAGGAAGCGCAAGACAGCCCCGACGAAAACCAGGAAGCGAACGATGAATAAGCTGACCGCGGCACAGCTGAAAGCGCGTTGGCAAAACCTTCGCACGGCCTGGCAGGGCCTGGCCGCCCGCGAGCAACGTGCCGTGGCCCTGGCGGCGTTGGTGCTCGGTAGCGGCCTGGTCTGGCTGGCGTTGATCGAGCCGGCGTTGAAAACCATCGCTTACTGGCAGGCCGAAACCCCGAAGCTGCGCTCGCAGACCGAAGCCCTCGAAGTGCTGCTGCGCGACGTTGGCGGACCTGCCCGGGGCCAATCCCTTGAAGCCGCCCTGCGCCAGACTCTGGATGCCAGCGGCCTGGGCGAGCGCTACCAGTTACAACCGCCGGGCACCGCGGCGCCTGGCGCGTGGCAACTCACTTTCACCGACGCGCCGGCGGACGGGGTGATCAATTGGCTGCTCGGCAGTCCACCACAATTTTCCCTGGAAGTGATCGAGGCCCGCTTGCAGCGCACGGCCCCGGCCAGTTCCGACCCAACCCCCGGCACTCTGTCCGGAACCGTTCGCATGAACCACGCGTCAAGCGCTAAGGAAGCTTCATGAAGGGGTCCAGATACCCGCGACATTGGCGCAAGGCCGCGCCGCTGCTGTTGCTTGCTTTGGGCGCGTGCACCAGCACGCCGCCGGCCTCGCAGCCACCGTTGCTGGTGGACAGCGAACTGGGCATGCCGCTGGGCAGCACCCAGCGCAGCGGTGACGCGTTGCTGGACCGCCAACGGGCTCAGGCATCCAGTGAGCGGAAACCACCGGTGCGCCATCAGGTCGACCTGACGGCCCGCGCCCGCGCGCCGCGTAGCGATGCCCCTGCGAGCAACCCGTTGGGCGATCAACCGGTGACGCTGAATTTTGTCGAGGCCGATATCCAGGCGGTGGTGCGCGCCTTATCGCGTTCCACCGGTCAGCAGTTCCTGGTCGATCCGCGAGTCAAAGGCAACCTGACCCTGGTCTCCGAAGGCCAGGTGCCCGCCCGCCAGGCCTATGAAATGCTGCTCGCGGCCTTGCGCATGCAGGGCTTCAGCGTGGTCGATGTCGGCGGTGTCGCCCAAGTGGTGCCGGAAGCCGATGCCAAGTTGCTGGGCGGGCCGATCTACAATGCTGACAAACCCGCCGGCAACGGCATGCTGACCCGCACCTTTCGCCTGCAATACGAGAACGCGGTGAACCTGATTCCGGTGCTGCGCCCGATCGTCTCACCGAACAACCCGATCAACGCGTACCCCGGCAACAACACGATTGTGGTGACCGATTACGCCGAGAATCTGTCGCGCGTCGCGCAGCTCATCGAGGGCATCGACACCCCGAGCGCCATCGACACCGATGTGGTGCCGATCCAGAACGGCATCGCCGTGGACATCGCCCAGATGGTTTCCGACCTGCTGGAGACCCAGGGCGGCGACCAGACGCAGAAGATCAATGTGATCGGCGACCCGCGC
This sequence comes from Pseudomonas sp. AGC41, assembly GCF_057334555.1. Lineage (NCBI taxonomy): Bacteria > Pseudomonadati > Pseudomonadota > Gammaproteobacteria > Pseudomonadales > Pseudomonadaceae > Pseudomonas > Pseudomonas sp. AGC41. The sequence goes on along the minus strand of NZ_JBHFJB010000099.1, from coordinate 7,511 downwards.
TCCAACTCCATCATCATCCGCGCCGGCAGCCCGGAGCGGACCGAGCTGGCGCGCAACCTGATCTACAAGCTCGACAACGCGCAGAACAACCCGAGCAACCTGCACGTGGTGTACCTGCGCAACGCCCAGGCCGCCAAACTCGCCCAGGCCCTGCGCGGTTTGCTCACCGGCGAAAGCGAAGGCGAGGGCAACGACAATTCGCGCTCGGTGCTCAGCAGCATGGGCGCCAGCACCACCGGCCAGAGCGGGCAGGGCAACGAAAGCGCAGCCAGCCCCGTGAGTAGCACCACCTCGGGCAGCGGCAGCGGCTATGGCCAAGGCAGCAGCGGGCAAACCTCCAGCACGACGCAGAGCGAGCAGAGCACTGCCTTCAGCGCCGGTGGCGTGACCATCCAGGCCGATGCCACCACCAACACCTTGCTGATTTCCGCGCCGGACCCGCTGTATCGCAACCTGCGCGAGGTCATCGACCTGCTCGACCAGCGCCGCGCCCAGGTGGTGATCGAGAGCCTGATCGTCGAAGTCGGCGAGGACGATGCCAGCGAGTTCGGCGTGCAATGGCAGACCGGCAACCTCGGCGGCAGCGGCGTGATCGGCGGGGTCAACCTCGGCGGCACCGGGCTCAACCTCAACGGCAAGACCAGCATCGACGTGTTGCCCCAGGGCCTGAACCTGGGCCTGGTCAACGGCACCGTGGACATCCCCGGCATCGGCAAGATCCTCGACCTCAAGGTGCTGGCCCGGGCCCTGAAGAGCAAGGGCGGCACCAATGTCTTGTCGACGCCGAACCTGCTGACCCTGGACAACGAAGCGGCGAGTATCTTCGTCGGCCAGACCATCCCGTTCGTCAGCGGCAGCTACGTCACCGGTGGCGGCGGCACCAGCAACAACCCGTTCCAGACCGTGACCCGTGAGGAGGTCGGCCTGAAGCTGAACGTCCGGCCGCAGATCTCCGAGGGCGGTACGGTCAAGCTGGACATCTACCAGGAGGTCAGCAGCGTCGACAACCGCGCCTCCAGCACCACCGGGATCGTCACCAACAAACGTGCGATCGACACCAGCATCCTGCTGGACGACGGCCAGATCATGGTCCTCGGCGGGCTGCTGCAGGACGGCTACAGCCAGAGCAATGACGCGGTGCCGTGGCTGTCGACCATCCCCGGCATTGGCGCGCTGTTTCGCAACGAGCGGCGCCAGGTCACCAAGACCAACCTGATGGTCTTCCTGCGGCCCTACATCATCCGCGACACGGCGGCGGGTCGCGGCATCACCCTGAACCGCTACGATTTCATGCGCCGCGCCCAGGGCCTGCTGCAACCGGAGCGCAGCTGGGCGCTGCCGGACGTGCAGGCGCCACAACTGCCGGCCTCGGCCCGGGCGATTCCAGGCGCCACGCCCGCCGGGCTGCAAACGCCGAGGGCGGTGATCAAGGCGGTGCCTGCAACGGAGCCGGTCGGACGATGAAGACCGTGGCGAGGGAGCTTGCTCCCGCTGGGTTGCGCAGCGACCCCAAACAGGTTGAATGCCATTTGCCTGGCACACCGCGGCGCCGGGGGTTGGGGGGG
>NZ_JBHFJB010000099.1:0-5926 GCF_057334555.1 Pseudomonas sp. AGC41 | reverse complement strand
CCCCCCCCCCCCCCCCCCCCCCCCCCCCCCCCCCCCCCCACGGGGATGTCCGCAATAGGAGAAGGCTCATGAACACCCTCCCATACGCCTGGGCCAAGGCCCAGCGCCTGGTATTGCGCCAGTCCGGGGAAGAGGCGGTGCTGATGGTCTGCCCGTCGACGCCGGGCTGGTCGATCAGTGAAGTGCGTCGCCAGTTCGGCGAGGTCCGGCTGGAGCGGGTGCGTGACGAGGAGCTCGACGGCCTGCTCAATACCGCCTACGCCGACACCGGCAGTGCCGCCGCCGTGGTCGGCGCGGCGGAAAACGAGGTGGACCTCGACCGGTTGATGCAGGACATTCCCGAGATCACCGACCTGCTGGACACCCAGGACGGCGCGCCGGTGATCCGCATGATCAACGCGCTGCTGACCCAGGCCGCCCGGGACGAGGCCAGCGACATCCACATCGAACCCTACGAGAGCCATTCGGTGGTGCGTTATCGGGTCGACGGCACGCTGCGTGACGTGGTCTCGCCGCGCAAGGCCCTGCATGGCGCGCTGGTGTCGCGGATCAAGATCATGGCCCAGCTCGATATCGCCGAAAAACGCCTGCCCCAGGACGGCCGCATCGCCCTGCGTGTCGCCGGGCGGCCGATCGACATCCGCGTCTCCACCGTGCCCACCGGCCATGGCGAGCGGGTGGTGATGCGCCTGCTGGACAAACAGGCCGGACGCTTGCAATTAGAGACTTTGGGGATGGACCCGGAGGTACTCGGCAAACTCGACCACCTGATCCGCCAGCCCCACGGCATCGTCCTGGTCACCGGCCCTACGGGCAGCGGCAAGACCACCAGCCTGTATGCCGCCCTGGCGCGGCTGGACGCCAGCGTGCACAACATCCTCACCGTCGAAGACCCGGTGGAATACGACCTGCCGGGCATCAGCCAGATCCAGGTCAACGCGAAAATCGACATGACCTTCGCCCTGGCCCTGCGGGCGATCCTGCGCCAGGACCCGGACATAATCATGATCGGTGAAATCCGCGACCTGGAGACTGCGCAAATTGCCGTGCAGGCCTCGCTCACCGGTCATCTGGTGTTGGCCACGTTGCACACCAACGACGCGGTGTCGGCGATCAACCGACTGATCGACATGGGCGTCGAACCCTTCCTGCTGGCCTCGTCGATGCTCGGCGTGCTGGCCCAGCGGCTGGTGCGCAGGCTCTGTCCGCACTGCAAACAAGCCGATCCGGCCACGCCCGGCACCTGGCGCCCGGTGGGTTGCCCGAGTTGCAACCAGACTGGCTACAGCGGCCGCACCGGCATTCATGAATTGTTCTGCATCAACGACGACATCCGCACGCTGATCCACCAAGGGGCAGGGGAGCAGGCACTGCGCGCCGCGGCCCGCCAGGCCGGCATGTTCAGCATGCGCGAAGACGGCGAGCGCTGGGTGCGCAGTGGCGCCACCGCGCCTGAAGAAATCCTCCGCGTAACACGGGACGCCTGATGAACCGCTACCGTTTCGAAGCCGCCGACGCCCAGGGCAAGATCGAATCCGGGCACTTGGAAGCCGACAGCCAGGGCGCCGTTTTCAACCTGCTGCGCAGTCGCGGGCTGACGGCGTTGCAGGTGCAGCTCGAACGCAACACGGCACAGGCCAACGGCGGCCTGTTCAGCGCCAAGCTCTCGGACAAAGACCTGGCCTGGGCTACCCGGCAACTGGCGAGCCTGCTCGGGGCCAGCCTGCCACTGGAGGCGGCGCTGAGTGCGACGGTGGAGCAGGCCGAACGCAAACACATCGCCCAGACCCTCAGTGCGGTGCGCGCCGATGTGCGCAGTGGCATGCGCCTGGCCGAAGCCTTGGCGGCGCGGCCACGGGACTTTCCGGAAATCTACCGGGCGCTGATTGGCGCCGGCGAAGAGTCCGGCGACCTGGCTCAGGTGATGGAGCGGTTGGCGGACTACATCGAGGAGCGCAACAACCTGCGGGGCAAGATCCTCACGGCGTTCATCTATCCCGGCGTGGTGGGGCTGGTGTCGGTCGCCATCGTGATTTTCCTGCTCAGCTACGTGGTGCCCCAGGTGGTCAGCGCGTTCTCCCAGGCACGCCAGGACTTGCCCGGGCTGACCCTGGCGATGCTCACCGCCAGCGATTTCATCCGGGCCTGGGGCTGGCTGTGTTTTTGCGTGCTGGCCGGGGGCTTCTGGAGCTGGCGCCTGTACCTGCGCCAGCCGGCGGCGCGGTTGAACTGGCATGCGCGGGTACTGCGCCTGCCGCTGATCGGGCGATTTGTGCTGGGCCTCAACACCGCGCGTTTCGCCTCGACCCTGGCGATCCTCGGCGGCGCCGGAGTGCCCTTGTTGCGAGCACTGGAGGCCGCGCGCCAGACCCTCTCCAACGACCGCCTGAGCCTGAGCGTCAGCGATGCCACGGCCAAGGTCCGCGAAGGCGTCAACCTGGCGGCGGCGCTGCGGGTGGAAAAAGTCTTTCCGCCGGTGCTGATCCACCTGATCGCCAGCGGCGAAAAAACCGGCTGCCTGCCACCGATGCTTGAACGCGCCGCACAGACCCTGTCCCGCGACATCGAACGCCGGGCCATGGGCATGACCGCGCTGCTGGAGCCGTTGATGATCGTGATCATGGGCGGGGTGGTGCTGGTCATCGTCATGGCCGTGCTGCTGCCGATCATCGAGATCAATCAGTTGGTGCAGTAGCAGGACGCGCCACAACAGCTGCGAATATTTTTGCACTGCCACAACACCTCCCGTGTCATGCCCGCGCCAAACTCGGGTTCCTCGTTCTGTCATGTTTTCCCGCCGCATGACCGCCGGCCGCCGGCTTCCCTGGCAACCCTTGCCGTATCCCCGCAAAACCAGCCCGGACCCTCAACCCAGAGCCCTCGAACACCCGAGGAAAAAACTCGAAAAACAGCCCTCAGCTCCCGAGGTTTTTTCCTCTATCTGTCACCGGAAGCTGCGAATTTCTAACCCATGGCCTCACCCCATCGCCACCGGCACAGGACCGAGCGCCATGACGGCAAGCACGCGTCACCCAACCTACGTACGAACACGATGAAAGGAGATTCTTCATGTTTAAGCGCAACGTTCTCGCGGTATCCCTGACCCTCGCCGGCCTCTGCGCCGCTCAGGCCGCCATGGCTGATGTCAACGGCGGTGGTGCTACCTTGCCTCAGCCTCTGTACCAGACTGCTGGTGTACTCACCACCGGATTTTCCCAATACATCGGCGTGGGCAGCGGTGCCGGCAAGGCCGCTTTCCTCAACAACGACTACACCCGTTTCGTGGCCGGTGACACCAGCAAGAACGTGCACTGGGCGGGTAGCGATTCGAAGCTCTCCCAGGCTGAGTTGAACGCCTACGTCACCAACCATGGCACCGCCTGGGGCCCATTGATCCAAGTGCCTTCGGTCGCCACTTCGGTTGCCATTCCTTTCAACAAGACCGGCACCGCCAACGTTGACCTCAGCGTCGCTCAGCTGTGCGGCGTATTCGCCGGCACGCTGACTGACTGGAACCAAATCACCGGTTCCGGCCGTTCCGGCCCGATCACTGTGACTTATCGTGCTGAGAGCAGCGGTACTACCGAACTGTTCACCCGCTTTCTGAACGCCAAGTGCCCTACAGCTGTACCCGCTGTGCCCGGCACTTTCGCCATCACCACCAACTTCGCCTCCAGCTATAGCCTTGGCCTGCCAGCCGGCGCCGTAGCCGCCACAGGCAGCCAAGCTGTGATGGATGCGGTGAATGCTGCCCAAGGTCGCATCACCTACATGAGCCCGGATTACGCCGCCACCACCTTGGCCGGCCTGGACGACGCCACCAAGGTCGCTCGCGTTGCCGGTGTTTCCCCAGCCCCGGCCAACGTGTCGGCCGCAATCGCAGCCGTCACCGTGCCTGCTGCCGCCAACCGCGCTAACCCGAACGCCTGGGTACCGGTATTCGCTGCAGCCACCAACCCTAGCGATCCAAGCGTTGTGGCTTACCCAACCACCGGCTACCCGATCCTGGGCTTCACTAACGTGATCTTCAGCCAGTGCTACGCCAACGCTGCACAAACCACTCAGGTGCGTGATTTCTTCGCCCGTCATTACAACGCAACTGTGGCTAACAGCAACGATGCCGCAATCACCGCCAACCGTTTTGTGCCTTTGCCAGCTGCCTGGAAGCAAGCTGTTCGTAGCAGCTTCCTCACCGCTACCAACGCCCTTAGTATCGGCAACACCAACGTCTGCAATGGTATCGGTCGTCCGCTGTAACACCACGCCTGAGTAACACGCACCACGTATCAGCAACGATGCAAGTCGTTGCTGATTTTTTTTGCGTAGAACTCAAGCCAACACGGCCACATGAAATTTTCATGACAACCGTTCGGTCCCGAGCGGCTGTAACCGCCTATCCCCTATAACCAGCGCTGGCAGCTTGATAGCACTGCGTTGCGACCCCTTAGAGCGAACCCGAAAGGATGAGTAGGATGCTGCGCTGCAAACCCCAGACGAACCTGAATGCCCCACGTCGCGATGGCGAGTTGTCGATGTTACGACTCAAGCCGCTGGCCCAGGCCATTGCCCTGTTGATGGTGGCCGGCAATGCCCACGCAGCGACGGCGTTCAGTTCGGCCTGGTTTGCCGCCAAGGGCGCGCCTCAGGCCGGCGGTGCGGGGCGACCTGCAACGGCGCAGCCAGGCATGCCGCCACCCTTGGCGCAGCAGCAGCGGGCCAATGCGCAGTTGCAGCGTTCGCTGACCAACCTCAACAACACCGTGGCCGCGATAGCCGCCCAGCAAGCGGCACAGGCGGCCGGGCGGCAAGCGGCGTTGGGGCAGATTCAGGTCGTGCCTGACGGTTTGGGCGAGGGCGGGCTCAAGGTCGATAACAGCCTGACCCAGGGCTGGCTCAACGCCAAGGGACCGCAGCAGACCCAGGCCGGTGGCAAGACCACCGTGAAGATCGAGCAGACCGCTGACAAGGCGATTCTCAACTGGGAAACCTTCAACGTCGGCCGTAACACCACGGTGGATTTCCAGCAGCAGTCGGACTGGGCCGTGCTCAACCGGGTCAATGACCCACAGGCGCGAGCGAGCCAGATCCAGGGCCAGATCAAGGGCAACGGCACGGTGATGTTGGTCAACCGCAACGGCATCATTTTCAGCGGCAGCGGCCAGGTCAACGTGCGCAACCTGGCGGCGGTGGCGGCCAATATCAGCGATGAGCAGTTCAGCCAGCGCGGGTTGTACGTCGATGCCACCGGCAGCCAACCGACGTTCACCGACGCGGCCGGCAAAATCCATGTGCAGCAGGGCGCGCTGATCGAAACGCACCGCGCCGCCACTTCCACCGCCGGGGGCGGGTATGCGTTGTTGTTGGGCTCGGAAGTGGAAAACGCCGGCTCCATCATCACCGCCAAGGGCCAGACCACCCTGGCGGCGGCCGACAGCTTCTACATCCGCCGGGGCCAGGGCACCAGCGGCAACTTGCGCTCCACCACCCGTGGCAACGAGGTCGCGACGTCACTCAAGTCAGGCAGCAGCGCCGGCACCGTGATCAACAGTGGCCTGATCCAGGCCAGCACCGGCGACATCACCCTCACCGGACACCGGGTTGAGCAGAACGGCGTGGCCGTTGCCAGCAGTTCGGTGGACACCCGCGGCACCGTGCACCTGCTCAACGCCGCGAGCGACAGCAGCGGCAGCGTGGCCCTGGGGCAGGGCAGCGCCACAGCGGTTCTGCTCGATGCGGCAGGCGGCAGTGCCCTGGACAGTCAGCGCAATGCCGGACCCGCCGGCCTGGATGGCACGCCGAACAACCTGATCAGCGGCCAGTTCAACAACCTCAGCAGTGTGGTCGACCGCACCGACCAGTCGCGGGTCGAGATCGTCAGTGGCGGCAGCGTCGACTTCCAGAACGGCTCCATCACCCTGGCCCCCGG
>NZ_JBHFJB010000098.1:0-6456 GCF_057334555.1 Pseudomonas sp. AGC41 | reverse complement strand
GCTACGCAGTAGCCCCAAGACCATTCACCGCAGTGTGTCAGGTCGAGTGCATCCAGCTTCTTTAGGGTCGCTGCGCAACCCAGCGGGAGCAAGCTCCCTCGCCACAGGGTTCAGCGTTGGGTTTGTAAACCAGCCAAGCGCGCGGCCAGTGCCTTGGCCTGGCTCGCCACATCCGTCACGGCGGTGCTTTCCCACCACATTCCGCGCAATGGCGGGCCCATGGCGAACAGCTGATTGACCGGCTCGCCACGGGCGTCCAGCACTGCGCCGTCGGCACGCGCGGCGATGCCCAGCGCCAGCGGACCGGGCTGGACCAGCCCTCGGGCCAGCAATTGCTGCGGCAGAGGTCGCGCCACGCGCCGCCAGTCATATTCGATACCGCTGGAGTTGATCAACGCAGCGCCTTGCATCACCGTCAGTCCAGCTTCGCCGCGTCGGCGGATGCGGATGCCTACCGAGCCTTGGGTAGCCGGCACCAGCCCCTTGAACGAGGCCGCCTGGATCCGCAGCCGCCCTTCTTCCTGCAGACGCGTCACCAATTCTGCGCTCAACGGAGGCGAACGATGATGGTGGCTTTCCCACCACGGCCGCACATGCCGGACGTACTGTCGGCGCTGCACATCGCTGGCCTGGCTCCACAAACGGCCGATGTGCGCGCGCACGGTATCCAGTGGCGCCTGCCAATCAATCCCCTGGGCTTGCGCCTGACGGCATTGCTCGCGCAGCGCCCGCATCAGCTGCAACGGCGAACGCAGGTCATGATCTTCGGCAAGGAAATCCACCCAGGCCGGAGGTTGCCGGCGCACATGGGGCAACAGCCCATGGCGTGAGAACACCTCGATGGGCCCACGATGCCCGGCCTGCTCCAGCGACACCACGGCATCGACCATGGTCAGCCCGGAACCGATGATCAGCACCGTGGACTGCGGCTCGAGTTGGCGCATGGCCGTCACATCCCAAGGATCCAGTGCCGCACTGTTCAAGCCGCTGGATTCGGTCTGCGGAGTGCGCGCCGCGGCAAACATGCCGGTGGCCAGCACCGCGAAACGGCCCTGCAAGATGCTGCCATCAGCCAGCGTCAACCGCACACCTTGATCAACGATCTGCAGGTCGACGGCCTCCCCGCGCACATGCTCCGCCATGGACCCATTCAAGGCCGCCACCGACTGGGCCTCGGACAGACGCTGTTGCACGTACAGGCCAAACATTCCGCGCGGAGGAAACAGTTCGCTGACCGGCACATGCTGTTGGTCCGACTCGGGCCAGCCGCCAGCCTCGATGAACGCCGTGAGCCACTGGGTCAGGTCATCGGCATTATCCGGATCGACGCTCATGCGTGCCGCGTTGCCGTTAAGGGTATGGCCCAGCTCTACGGCGCTGTAGGCCTCGCCCCGGCCCAACTCGCTGCGCGGCTCGACAATCAGCACGTCGCGCCGGCCCGGCAGGCGCAGCAATTGCGCCGCGAGCATGGCGCCGCTCAGGCCGCCGCCGATGATCAGGATGTCGGCCTCGCGGGTGATGCCGTTCACAGGTTGATCCAGCGCTGCGTCCATACCGCTCTCCAGGAGTCAAATCACCACGTTGCGTACGAATCGCGCTGCTACCAGGCCGTCATTGCGATAGCCGTGAGGTTGGTTGCTGGCAAACATGAAAAACTCGCCCGCTCCGACTCGACGTTCTTCGCTGCCCAGCAGCAGCGTCAGACAGCCTTCGAAGACGTAAAGCTGTTCGCTCCAACCGTCGGCGTCGGGCTCCGAATGGTAATGCTCGCCGGGTTCCAGGCGCCACTCCCAAAGCTCCACCTCGCGGCTGGCGGTGGCTTTGGCCAGCAACACGGCCTTGCTCCCTGCAATCGCACCGGCCCAGGCCAGCTCATTGATACGACTCGGATCGCGCGCGTCGGGGGCCTGGATAAGATCGCTGAAGGCCACGTCGAGGGCTTCAGCGACGCGATCCAGGGTGGTCAGGCTGACATTTTTCTCCCCGGCCTCGATGGCCACCAGCATCCGCCGACTGACCCCTGACAGCTCGGCCAAAGCCGTCTGGCTGAGCTGCGCGGCATGCCGCAGGCGGCGGACGTTCTGGCTGACATGTTGCAGGACGGACGCCCGCTGGCCATTATCTTTGTGCACTATATTGCTCATCTGCCGGGGTTGCGCATTATACTGCCCAACTTATTCGTTCGGGCGCATTGTGCGTCCACCTCAAGTGGCGCGCAAGATCATGGCATTGGTGAATTCTCCGCAAGCTTCCTCCCGTTTCTCACGGTTCAGCAAGGCCGAATGCGTGCTGGTGCTGATCACCATGATCTGGGGCGGGACATTCCTGCTGGTCCAGCATGCGATGACGGTCAGCGGACCGATGTTTTTCGTCGGCCTGCGCTTTGCCGCTGCGGCGGCATTCGTTGCGCTGTTCTCCTGGCGGCACCTGCGCGACCTGACCTGGTTCGAACTCAAGGCCGGAGCTTTCATCGGTGTAGCGATCATGCTCGGCTATGGCCTGCAGACCGTCGGCCTGCAAACCATCCCCAGCAGCCAATCGGCGTTCATTACCGCGCTGTATGTGCCCTTCGTGCCCTTGCTGCAGTGGCTGGTGCTGGGTCGGCGGCCAGGATTGATGCCGAGCATCGGGATCATGCTCGCGTTCACCGGGCTGATGCTGGTGTCCGGCCCGGCCGGCGCGTCACTGAATTTCAGTCCGGGGGAAATCGCCACGCTGATCAGCGCGATCGCGATCGCCGCCGAGATCATCCTGATCAGCGCCTATGCCGGCCAGGTCGATGTGCGCCGGGTGACTGTGGTGCAACTGGCAAGCACGGCGGTGCTGGCATTTTTGATGGTGGTGCCGACCCAAGAAGTGATTCCCGGTTTTTCCTGGCTGCTGTTGATCAGCGCCGTCGGCCTGGGCGCCGCCAGCGCAGCGATCCAGGTGGCAATGAACTGGGCCCAGAAAAGCGTCTCGCCGACCCGCGCCACGCTGATCTATGCCGGGGAACCGGTATGGGCCGGCATCGCCGGGCGGCTGGCCGGCGAGCGGTTACCGGCGATTGCCCTGGTGGGCGCCGGGTTGATCGTGGCGGCGGTGATTGTCAGTGAGCTGAAGACGCGCAGCAAAGGCGTTGTCGAAGTGGATGAGGTGCTTGAGCGCGAGCAATAGGCATTCCTCACAACCGACTGACGCAGATCGAGCAAAATCCCGTGGCGAGGGAGCTTGCTCCCGCTGGGCCGCGCAGCAGCCCCAAAAGCCCCACCTGAAACAACGCAAAACAGGAGACTTCCATCTACCCTGTAGGATTCTGCGACACCCTGGCGGTTGGTGATCGGGAATACGCCACGTATGATCCCGGACAACCTTTGCCGAATAGAAGCCTATGTCACTGATAGTTCTATTGCTTTTGCCCTTCATCGGCAGCTGTGTCGCGGCGCTGTTACCGCATAACGCCCGTAACGCCGAATCGCTGTTGGCCGGCCTCGTAGCCCTGGCCGGCACTGTTCAGGTGGCCTTATGGTACCCGCAGATCGCCGCTGGCGGCGTAATCCGCGAACAATATGATTGGTTGCCCAGCCTGGGCCTGAATTTCGTGCTGCGCCTGGATGGCTTCGCCTGGCTGTTTTCGTTATTGGTGCTGGGCATCGGCACGCTGGTGTCGTTGTACGCCCGCTATTACATGTCGCCGGACGATCCGGTGCCGCGTTTCTTCGCGTTCTTCCTCGCATTCATGGGCGCGATGCTCGGGCTGGTGATCTCCGGCAACCTGATCCAGATGGTGTTCTTCTGGGAACTGACCAGTCTGTTCTCGTTCTTGCTGATCGGCTATTGGCATCACCGCGCCGATGCCCGACGCGGCGCCTACATGGCGTTGATGGTGACCGGTGCCGGCGGGCTGTGCCTGTTGGCCGGGGTAATGCTGCTCGGCCATGTGGTGGGCAGCTATGACCTGGACAAGGTCCTGGCCGCCGGCAACCTGATTCGTGACCACGCCCTCTACCCCGTCCTGCTGCCGCTGATCCTGATCGGCGCCTTGAGCAAAAGTGCTCAGTTCCCCTTCCACTTCTGGCTGCCCCACGCCATGGCCGCACCCACACCGGTGTCGGCGTACCTGCATTCGGCAACCATGGTCAAGGCCGGTGTCTTCCTGTTGGCGCGGCTGTGGCCGTCATTGTCGGGCAGCGAGGAATGGTTCTATCTCGTCGGTGGCGCCGGGGCCTGCACCCTGGTGCTCGGCGCCTATTGCGCGATGTTCCAGAACGACCTCAAGGGCCTGCTCGCCTATTCGACCATCAGCCACCTCGGGCTGATCACCCTGCTGCTGGGTCTCAACAGTCCGCTGGCGGCGGTAGCCGCGGTGTTTCACATCCTCAACCACGCCACGTTCAAAGCCTCGCTGTTCATGGCCGCCGGGATCATCGACCACGAAAGCGGCACCCGCGACATCCGCAGGCTCAGTGGCCTGGTGCGGCTGATTCCGTTCACCGCGACCCTGGCGATGGTCGCCAGCGCGGCGATGGCCGGAGTGCCGCTGCTCAATGGTTTCCTGTCCAAGGAGATGTTCTTCGCCGAGACGGTGTTTATCTCGGCCACCGCCTGGGTCGAGCTGGCGTTGCCGATCATCGCCACCATCGCCGGCACTTTCAGCGTCGCCTATTCCCTGCGCTTTACCGTGGACGTGTTTTTCGGCCCCACCGCCAGCGACCTGCCCCACACGCCCCATGAACCGCCACGCTGGATGCGCGCGCCGGTCGAGCTGCTGGTATTCACTTGCCTGTTGGTGGGGATTTTCCCGGCCCAGGTGGTCGGCTCGTTACTGGCCGCCGCCGCACTCCCCGTGGTGGGCGGCCCGCTGCCGGAATACAGCCTGGCGATCTGGCACGGGCTGAACGCGCCCATGATCATGAGCCTGGTGGCGATGTCCGCGGGCATCGTCCTGTACCTGCTGCTGCGCAAGCAATTCAAGCAAGGCCACATCAAGCATCCGCCGCTGATCGGCCGCCTCAGCGGCAAGCGCCTGTTCGAACGCTGCCTGGTGCTGATGATGCGCCACGGCCGTCGGCTGGAGCGCAAGATCAGCACTCGGCGCCTGCAGGCGCAATTGTTCCTGTTGGTATTGGCGGCGCTCCTGGCCGGGCTGATCCCGATGCTGCACAGCACGCTGGTCTGGGGCGACCGGCCGAAGATTCCCGGCTCCGTGGTGTTCGTCACCCTGTGGGTACTGGCGATCGCCTGCGCCCTGGGCGCGGCCTGGCAAGCCAAGTATCACCGTCTCGCGGCGCTGACGATGGTCAGTGTCTGCGGCCTGATGACCTGCGTGACCTTCGTCTGGTTCTCGGCCCCTGACCTGGCCCTGACGCAACTGGCGGTGGAAGTGGTCACCACGGTGCTGATCCTGCTGGGGCTGCGCTGGTTGCCACGGCGGATCGAGGACGTATCGCCCCGGCCCAACAGCGAACGGCGCGCGCGCATCCGGCGCCTGCGGGACCTGCTGCTGTCCGGCGCGGTGGGCGGCGGCATGGCGCTGCTGTCCTATGCCATGCTGACGCGCCAGACCCCCAACGACATTTCCTCGTTCTACCTCAGCCGCGCGTTGCCTGAAGGCGGCGGCAGCAACGTGGTGAACGTCATGCTGGTGGACTTCCGCGGTTTCGACACCCTGGGGGAAATCACCGTGCTGGCGGCGGTGGCCCTGGCGGTGTTCGCCCTGCTGCGGCGCTTCCGTCCGCCGAAGGAAAGCATGCAACTGCCGGCGCAACAACGGCTGCTGGCGCCGGACGTGGTCACCGACCTGGTCAACCCGCGCCACGCCAGCGATACCGCGCTGGGCTTCATGATGGTGCCGTCGGTGCTGGTTCGCCTGTTGCTGCCGATTGCCCTGGTGGTGTCGTTCTATCTGTTCATGCGCGGCCACAATCAACCCGGCGGCGGCTTCGTGGCCGGGCTGGTGATGTCGGTGGCGTTCATCCTGCAATACATGGTCGCCGGCACCCAGTGGGTCGAGGCGCAGATGAGCCTGCGACCGCTGCGCTGGATGGGCACCGGGCTGCTGTTCGCCAGCGCCACGGGGTTGGGGGCGCTGGCGGTGGGTTATCCGTTCCTGACCACGCATACCTGGCATTTCGAATTGCCGCTGCTGGGGGATATTCACCTGGCCAGCGCGCTGTTCTTCGACATCGGCGTGTATGCCGTGGTGGTCGGCTCGACCCTGCTGATTCTCACCGCCCTGGCCCACCAGTCGGTGCGCGCCCACAAGCCGGGCCTGCACGCCAAACCCGTCGCCCCGCTCAAAGGAGCCAACGCCTGATGGAAGAAGTCATCGCAATCGCAATCGGCGTACTGGCCGCCTCCGGTGTCTGGCTGGTGCTACGGCCGCGGACCTTTCAGGTGGTCATGGGGCTGTGCCTGCTGTCGTATGGCGTCAACCTGTTCATCTTCAGCATGGGCAGCCTGTTTATCGGCAAGGAG
>NZ_JBHFJB010000097.1:0-6668 GCF_057334555.1 Pseudomonas sp. AGC41 | reverse complement strand
CGCCACAAGAGCGGTCTGGCGATGCTCTTGGGTTATTTACCGTCGTGCAAGCGCACGTTCAGCTGATCCACCAGCACCGCTTCTTCACCGTCGGCGAGCAGCCATTCACGCAATAAGTCTTTTTGCTGGTCGGACCAGAAAGGCGCATCGACCAGTTTGGTGTCCGGATCGAGCGGGTGCGCCATGATGAAATCGTCGATGGCCTTGCCTTCCGAAGGCAAGCCTAGTTGATCAAACAGGGTCTTCAGGTCGTGGGATGGCTGTTCCATGGGAAGCTCCTTTTTCACGGGCGCCGTGATGGCGCCTCGGTTGCTTGCTCTCATCTGAGGGCAAGCGGGCATCAGGAGTTCGATTGATTTCAGGCTTTCAGCGCACCTTCATCCACTGCAAGCTTCAACGCCTGTGCCGCATTCCTGGCGGCTTCGGCAGCAATTTCCGTGGTCTTGAACCAGCGATCCTTCTCCACCTGGTGGTAAGTGACAGCGTTGGAAGGTGATTTGGCGCGCATCACAATGATGGCCTGGAACTCGCCTTCGACCTCTCTGGCTTCGCCCCGGATGAAAAATTCGCCGATATCCAGTTCCGTCACGTCGCGCCTTCCGTTCTAAGTCGTTTTATTGTGCTCAGACTGCCAATGGATGGCGGCCTGCGCTGGGCGACCAGTATGGCAGCAGTTGCGTGTCGGCGGCTGAGTTAACTCATGAACGGGGCGTAGAAACGCAAGCACTCTGTTCGAGGCGCCTGGCCAGGTAGCAGGCTTCGTTATGATCGGCGCGGAAACCTCTTACACGTCCAGTCGCCGTTTCCTCGATGTGAAAAAAACACGTCCCGGCCAGGACGACTCGGTATTGCGGCTGGATCAGGGCAGTTGCGAGGTGGTTCTCGGCTTCAGAGGGCTCATAGGCTTGAGCAACACGGGAGTGAAGAGGGCGCAGCAAGTTGGAGGAAGTACCCATGTGAATTCCTTTTCTATGGTTTACCGACGAATTGCCGGTTGTTTCGAGTAGTCTGCACGCCATCGGCTGCTCTAGAATCGACGGCGCCGTATGACGGCTGGGCCTAATCTAAAGCAATTTTTTTTGCGCTCGATGTCAGAAAAATGCTTTTTTAACTGAGAAATTTCCCTAAAGTTAGTAGTCCAACCTTTTCCGATGCGCAGAGTGGCGTTTTCCTTCAGCCCCTGACGATCGTCGGCAAAGACGGCGAGAGTGGCAATCCATTAGTCTTCTCTCGCCCGGGTCTGGGCACACCGTTCAATTCGAATTCAACTACAGGTCACTGCGACCTTGCGGGTTCTCGTGGTCCGTCTTTCGGAGCGAGTCATTCAAAGATGGGGATGTTTCCTTGGCAGTAAGTAATCTCGACATGCATGCGTTATTCGTACTGGGTGACCTTCGGGCCAAGCTGGTCAAGCTATTCCAGTCACGTTTTGTATACATCACCGAACAAACCGCCGAAGGCATCTATGTTGCCGAACTCGATACGGAATCGGCGCTGGTGGTTGATGACAAGCCTCGCCTTGAACTCAAGGTCGGTGATCATTTCCGCGCGGCGGTATTGCCAAGTCGCGAGGGTGGCAAGTTTGAAATCCGCTTTCGTGAAATCAAGTTGACGGTCTATGGCCTCGGTGACTATGCATTCGTCACGACTGCAGATGGCCAAGCAATTCTGTTCAAGGAAGGCCACAGCGTGCTGACCGTGTTCGCGGCCAATGAACAGTTGCAGGAAGGTTTGACCAAGACGCTCAAAGCGGTCACCGCCAAGGCTGCGAAATGGCGCAAGGGTGAGCTTGTGACGTTCAAGGCCAGCGAGTAGGCAGTGCGCGCCCGTTGGTCAATGGCGCATGGGCTGAATTTTTTTGGCCGTCTCCTATTTGTACCGGTTTTTAACAGGCTCTTGCTGGAACCTTGGCTACAGTCAATTGACTGAACTATTCAAGGCTTGCGTTCGCTTCGCAACGCCGTTCGGTTATTGCTGTGTCGGCATGAGGTATCAAGCATGAAACGAGTTCGACAGTGGTTGGCTGTTTGCGCCGCTACCCTCGCTGTGTTGGTTTCGCCACTTCCGGCATCCGCTGCTGCTTCGGCGCCGATCCACTTCGCCGATTTGAACTGGGAAAGCGGCAGCCTGATCACCGACATCCTGCGGATCATCGTTGAAAAGGGCTACGGATTATCGACAGACACGCTACCGGGCACCACCATTACCCTGGAAACCGCCCTGGCCAACAACGATATCCAGGTGATCGGCGAAGAATGGGCGGGGCGTAGCCCGGTGTGGGTCAAGGCCGAGGCCGAGGGCAAGGTGGTTGCCTTGGGTGATACGGTAAAGGGCGCGACCGAAGGCTGGTGGGTACCCGAATACGTCATCAAGGGCGACCCGGCCAAGGGGATCAAGCCGTTGGCGCCGGACCTGCGCAGCGTCGAGGACCTGGCGCGCTACAAACATGTGTTCAAGGATCCTGAAAGCCCGGACAAGGGGCGCTTCCTCAACAGTCCCATCGGCTGGACGTCGGAAGTGGTCAACAAGCAGAAACTCAAGGCTTATGGTCTTTCCGACAGCTACGTGAATTTCCGCAGCGGTTCCGGGGCTGCGCTCGACGCTGAAATTACCTCTTCGATCCGCCGTGGCAAGCCCATCCTGTTTTATTACTGGTCGCCCACGCCGTTGCTGGGGCGATTCAAACTGGTGCAACTGCAAGAGCCGCCATTCGATGCCGAGGCCTGGAAAACCCTGACCGACGCCGATAATCCAGATCCCAAACCGACTCGATCCCTGGCCTCGAAGCTGTCGATCGGTGTGTCCGTGCCGTTCCAGAAGCAGCACCCGGATATTGCCGAGTTCTTCAGCAAGGTCGACCTGCCCATCGAGCCGCTGAACAAGGCCCTGGCCGACATGAGCGAAAAACGCACGCCGTCGCGCGAAGCTGCCGAGGCGTTCCTCAAGGCCCATCCCCAGGTCTGGCAGGCCTGGTTGCCCAAGGATATTGCCGACAAAGTCGCGGCGGGGCTGTGAAACCAGTGATGCCAGCCTGTTGAACAGTTGATCCCGGGCAAATCGTCATTCGCTGGAAGCTGGCAACCTGTGCCCATCCAGCGAAATGTCAGATTCAAGCTAGGATGATTGTTCAACCTTTTTCAGGAGGCTGGCGAATGACGCTTTTATTGGCTCGGTCGCTGGTCGCAGTGTTTGCGACCATCAGCTTGTTTCATTTGTATTGGGCTCTCGGTGGACGCTGGGCAGCCCTGGCGGTGGTGCCGCAGGTTCCGGTGAGGCAGGGCGACACGCTGCGACCGGCGTTCAACCCGTCGGGTTGGCTGACGCTGATAGTGGCCCTCGCGCTGCTGATGATCGCGCTGCTGGTGTGCCTGCGGGTCGGGCTGATTTCGCCGCCCGTCACTCATCGCGCCTTGCAATGGCTGATCAGTGCGATTGCCTTGCTGATGTTCGCCCGGGCCATTGGCGAGTCGAACCTGGTGGGCTTCTTCAAGGTGGTCAAGGGCTCGACGTTTGCCCGGCTCGACACCTGGGTCTATTCGCCGTTGTGTGTCGTGCTGGGGGCGGGGTTGCTGACGGTGGCGTGGGCTTGAATACAACCACAACCCATGTGGCGAGGGAGCTTGCTCCCGCTGGGCTGCGCAGCAGCCCCAAAAAAACCGAACAAAAATCAGCCTGACTCACCGAAGCCGGTTTGTCATTCGTTCCCGCGACTACTCACCTCCGCCGGCACGTCATCCCCCGCCATGCGCTTGCGGAACAACGCCGCCCGCGCCAGCAGCAGGGTGGTCACCGGTACCGTGATGGACAGCAGGATCGGTATCAACCAGGCATGCAGTACCGGCCCGGACTTGATCGCGGAAAAGTAGATGATCGAGGCGAGGGCAACGCACCAGGCGCCCAGCGTCGACGCCAGGGCAGGGGGGTGCATGCGCTGGAAATAATCCTTCAACCGTACCAGCCCGACTGCCCCGAGCAGGGCGAACAGGCTGCTGGCCACCAGCAGGATTGCCACTGAAATTTCCACCCACATCGACAGCTCCATGGTCATTCGATCACCTCCCCACGCAAGAGGAACTTGGCCAGGGCAAACGAGCCGACAAAGCCGAACAGGGCGATCAGCAGCGCGGCCTCGAAGTAGGTGTCACTGGCATAACGGATGCCCAGCACCAGCATCATCAGCATCGCGACGATGTACAGGTAGTCGAGGGCCAGGACCCGGTCTTGTGCCGAGGGGCCTTTGAACAGGCGCACCAGGGTCAGGACCATGGTCAGCGAGAACAGGAACAGGCTCAGCAGGATGGCGTTGGACAGCAACGGGCTCATTCGAAAATCTCCATCAACGGGCGCTCGTAGGTGGCCTTGAAGTGCGCTATGAATGCGCCTTCATCCCCCAGATCGAACACGTGCATCAACAGGATGCTGCGGTCCAGCGCCAGCTCCGACCAGACCGTCCCGGGAATCACCGTGGTGATCATGGAAAGCACCGCCAGGCCATTGGCATCGTGCAGGTCCAGCGGCACCTTGACGAAACGGGAGCGAGGCGGGCGGCGTCCGGCGTTCAGTACGCCCCAGGCGACGGCCAGGTTGGACACCAGCACATCGCGTCCCACCCGCAGGAACAGCCGCAGCATGACCCCGGGCCGGCGGATACGAATGGGCCGCGGCCGCAGTGGACGCATCATCAACGGCGCCAGGAAACCCAGCGCCGCGCCCAGCAGCAGGTGGCCAGCACTGACGGACAGGTTCAACAGCAGCCAGAGCAGCCACAACGCCAGCGACAACCAGGGGGCGGGGAACAGGCGCTTCATGGCTGCACCGCCTGCACTGCGGTGTCGACTTGCGGGTTGGGGACCGCGCGGGTGCCAAGTACCGCCATTACGTAATGTTCGGGCGTATTCAAGGCGTCGGCGGCGGACTGGGTGTAGCGCAGCAGCGGCTCCGCCTTGAAGGTCAGGGCGATCCCCAGGCCGAGCAGCGCGATGATCGGCACGCATTCGAACGGCCGCAACAGTGGCGACGGCCGCTCCTGTGGCGTCCAGAAGCGCTGGATGCCCAGGCGCGAGAAGGCGATCAGCGCGGCGAGCCCGGACAGGATCAATAGCGCCAACAGGCCCCAGGCGGCGCCAGAGACGGGCGTGTCGGTACTTGTTCCGAGGCCTTGGGGGTTGAGCAGTGCGCTGAGCAAGCCGAGTTTTGCGATGAAGCCGGAAAGCGGTGGCATGCCGATAATCAGCAGCGCACAGGCGATGAAGCTCAGGCCGAGGAAGGCCATGGTCCAGGGGATGACTTGGCCGACTACGGCTTTCTGTTCGTCGTCGAGGTTGATGCCTTTGGGCGGCTGCAGCGATTCCAGCGGTCGCGGTAGGCTGTCGAGATCGTCTTCCAACGGCAGATCATTGGCCGAGCGTGAACGCTCGATCAACTCGGCCAGCAAAAACAGCGCGCACAGCGCCAGGGTTGAGCTCACCAGATAGAACAGCGCCGCCCCCACCAGGTTTGGCTGGGCAAAACCGATGGCTGACAGCAGGATGCCGGCCGAGACCAGGATACTCAGGCTGGCCATGCGCTCCAGGCGTTGGGCCGCGAGGATGGCGATGGCTGCGCAGGCGATAGTGGCCAGGCCGCCGTAGACCAGCCAGTCAGCGCCGAAATAAGCCGAGGCGCCGGCCTGACCGGAGAATAGCAAGGTCCACAGCCGCAGGATGGTGTAGACGCCGACCTTGGTCATGATCGCAAACAGTGCCGCCACCGGCGCACTGGCCGCACTGTAGGCCGGCACCAGCCAGAAATTCAGCGGCCACATGCCGGCCTTGGCCAGGAACGCCACCGCCAGGATCGCCGCGCCGGCGTGCAGCAGGCCGCGGTCGGCTTCCGGCACCAGGGGCACCTTCAAAGCCAGGTCGGCCATGTTCAAGGTCCCGGTGACGCCGTAGATCAGAGCTGCGCCAATCAGGAACAGCGACGAGGCCAGCAGGTTGATGGAAATGTAGTGCAGCCCCGACGACACCCGCGCCCGGCCCGAGCCATGCAGCATCAGGCCGTAGGACGCGGCCAGCAGCACCTCGAAAAATACGAACAGGTTGAACAGGTCCGCCGTGAGGAAGGCCCCATAAAGCCCCATCAGCTGGATCTGGAACAACGCATGGAAACTCGCTCCGGCCCGGTCCCAACGCGCCATGGCGAACAGCAGCGCGCAGACGCCAATGATGCCGGTCAGCACCAGCATCAGCGCCGACAGACGATCGACCACCAGCACAATGCCGAACGGCGCCTGCCAGTTGCCGGGCAGATACACGCCAATGGACGCGGGCAGCGCCTGCTCCTGGGTCCAGCGCAACAACAGCACGGCGACGCCCAGGCCCAGCAGGCTGGAGAACAGGTTGATCCGCGCCTTGAGCGGGCGGTGCTTTTCGCCGAGCATCAGCATCAGCGCGGCGGTCAGCAACGGAAGCAGGATGGGCGCGGCGATCAAGTGCGGCGTCAACGTCATTCCTTCGGCTCCCGACCGTCCACATGGTCGGTGCCGGTCAGTCCCCGGGACGCGAGCAGGACGACGAGGAACAAGGCAGTCATGGCGAAGCTGATCACGATGGCGGTCAGCACCAGCGCCTGGGGCAACGGATCGGTGTAGTGCAGCAGGTCCTGGGGCACGCCGTCCTTGATGATCG
>NZ_JBHFJB010000096.1:15057-19397 GCF_057334555.1 Pseudomonas sp. AGC41 | reverse complement strand
TGGCGGCGACAGCTTGAGACAAACCTGCAGGGGAGCGCGCTTTTGTGGCGAGGGAGCTTGCTCCCGCTGGGCCGCGAAGCGGCCCCAGAATTTCCCCTGCCCACTCAGGATTTTAGGCCTGCTGCGCAGTCCAGCGGGAGCAAGCTCCCTCGCCACAGGGTTCAGCGCCATCCGCACTAGCGAGTTTTTTCTTCACGCCCGCGCAACAGGCAGTCGGGCATCGCCACGGCAGCCGCCAACCCCAGCAACGACACCGCCGCGCTGATCATCAGCAAATGCCGGAACGTCCCTTGCAGTTCCTCGCGCAAGGCATCCCGTGCCGCGCCCGGCGCGGCGTTCAGGCCGTCGAGCAGCACGTTGCCGGAATGCCCTTCGCCGATCACTGACGAACCGGCGAGCTGGGCGAAACCTGAATCCTGCAACAGCGCCAGCAGCAGCGCCGACATCAATGCCACGCCGACCGCGCCGCCCAATGAGCGGAACAGGTTGGTGGTGCTGGTGGCCACGCCGATGTCCTGTTGCCGCACCGAGTTCTGCGAACCCACCAGCGAGGTGGGAAATTGCATGCCGGACGCGATGCCGCCAAGCAGCATGAACAGGCTGCTGAGCCAGAATGCCGCGGGCGGGGTGAAGGCCATGCCGAGGATGGCGAACGGGAAGAGCAGGGCGCCACTGAGGATCATCGGTTTGTAGCGACCGCTGATCGAGGTGCGCCGTCCGGCGAAATAGGCGCCCATCGGCAGGCCCATCGCCAGTGGCAGCAGATGCAGCGCGGCACTGTCGGCCCCGGCGCCGGTCACGCTCTGGAAGCGCAACGGCACCAGCACCGTCAGCGAGATCGCCTGGAAACTGGTGAAGAACACCGTGCACCAGCACAACACCGCGCTGCGGTTGACGAACAGGTGCATGGGCAGCAACGGCTCGCGGGCGCGGCGCTCATGCCAGGCGAATACCCCCAGCACGACCACGGCGCCACCGAGCAGCCCGAGCACTTCGCGGCTGTGCCAGGCGTGACCCTGGCCGATCTGAGTAATGCCCAGCAGCAGCGCAGTGAGGCCGATGATCAGCAACACGGTGCCCAAATAGTCGATGATCGGCGTGCGTTGCGGTACCGGCAGCCCCACCAGTGTGCGCCGGGCCACCAGCCAGGCGCCCAGGCCCAGCGGCAAATTGATCCAGAACACCCAGCGCCAGGACAGGTATTCGGTCATGTAGCCGCCCAGCACCGGCCCGGCGACACTGGCCACCGCATACATGCTGCTGAAGTAACCCTGGTAACGGCCACGTTCCCTGGGCGGGATGATGTCGCCGATGATCGCCTGGCTCACGGAGATCATCCCGCCAGCGCCGATGCCCTGGAAAATCCGCGCCAGTACCAGTTGTTGCATGTCTTGCGCCAGGCCGCAGAACAGCGAGGCGAGCGTGAACAGGCCCATGCCGAACAGCATCAATGGCCGCCTGCCGTACAGGTCGCCCAGCTTGCCGTAGATCGGCACCGCAACGGTCATCGCGACCATGTAGCCGGAGATCACCCAGGCCAGCAGGCTGACATCCATGAATTGCGCGGAGATGGCCGGCATCGAGACGGCGACGATGGTCTGGTCCAACGCACCGAGGAAAATCGCCAGCATCAGCGCCACCAGCACGCTGCGGATGGCGGGTTGCGGGGCTTGAGGCGTATCGAGCTGATTCAAGGCTGGACCTGCGGGCATCGCGCCGGGGAGGCGAATGGACGGGAGCCCGCAGTTTAAATCGATAGTTGGCTATTCGATAGCCTCGTAAGGAAGGCCGACGTAATTTTCCGCGATGGTTTTTCGACCGGCCTCGGAGTCGACGAAATACTCCAGCTCCGCTTCGCTGATGCGCTGGTTGAACGCGTCGTCGTCGAAGCGATGCAGCATCGACGTCATCCACCAGGAGAACCGTTCGGCCTTCCAGACCCGGCGCAGGCAAATGGCCGAATAGCGTTCCAGCAGATCCACCCGGCCGTCGCGATAGACCTTGAGCAAGATGTTAAACAACGTACTGACGTCGCTGGCGGCCAGGTTCAGCCCCTTGGCACCGGTGGGCGGGACGATGTGGGCGGCGTCGCCGACCAAAAACATCCGCCCGTACTGCATCGGTTCGACGACGAAACTGCGCAGCGGCGCGATGCTTTTTTCGATGGAGGGGCCGGTCACCAGCGCTTCGGCCAGGTCGGCGGGCAGGCGGTTTTTCAGCTCGCTCCAGAAACGCTCGTCCGGCCAGTCGGCTATTTGTTCCTCGGCGGGCACTTGCAGGTAATAACGGGTGCGGGTCCGCGAGCGCATGCTGCACAGGGCAAAGCCGCGCTCATGGCGGGCGTAGACCAGTTCCTCGTGGACCGGCGGGGTGTCGGCCAGGATGCCGAGCCAGCCGAACGGGTAGACGCGCTCGAAGACCTTGAGTTTTTCCGCCGGGATCGATTGCCGCGCGACGCCGTGGAAGCCGTCGCAGCCGGCGACGTAATCGCAGTCCAGGCGCCAGGTTTCGCCTGCGTGTTCGAAGGTCACGAAGGGCTGGTCGGTCTGCAGGTCGTGGGGTTGGGCGTTGTCGACTTGATACAGGGTCTGCGCGCCGGATGCCTGGCGGGCAGCCATCAAGTCGCGGGTGACTTCGGTCTGGCCGTAGACCATGACGTTCTGGCCGCCGGTCAGTTCCTTCAGGTCGATGTGCACGCGCCGGCCATTGAGGACCAGCTCGAAACCATCGTGAGGCAGGCCTTCGGCGTCCATGCGCTGGCCGACCCCGGCCTGGCGCAGCAACTGCACCATGCCTTGCTCAAGCACCCCGGCGCGGATGCGGCTGAGGACGTAGTCGGGTGTCTGGCGTTCCAGGATCAGCGTGTCGATGCCGGCGTTGTGCAACAACTGGCCGAGCAGCAGTCCAGAGGGGCCGGCGCCGATAATGGCGACTTGGGTCTTGAGGGTTTTCATTGTTGTTATGACTCGCAAGAGCACGCGACCAGGGTCGGTGTTTATTATTAGTAATCCTGGCCTGCATTTTTCGCTTGCGAACCTGTCAATTGAAGGGGAAAACTGCGCTGAAACCTGTACTTTCTGCCAATCGGTGCGATTACCGCCCGTAACCCGAGGCCAACCCTCGTATGAAAAAAACCGAGCTGCCTTCGATACCGGTGTTCAAGCTCTATGGCGAGAGCCAGGATTGGCCGACGCCGGACCTGCTGCATTGCGAAACCATCTCCACGCGCAGCAGCGAACATCAGTGGGAAATCAAACCCCATCGGCATGCGGACCTGTGTCAGTTGCTGTTTGTCTACAAGGGCCAGGCCGAGCTGGAAATAGAAGGCCAGCGCACCCGGCTCGACGAGCCGGCCGTGCAGATCCTGCCGCCCTTGTCAGTGCATGGCTTTCGCTTTTCCGAGGATGTGCAAGGTTACGTGGTTACCCTGGCGGCGCCGCTGGTGACGCATCTGCAAGGGCAGCTCGGGCATTCGGTGAATGTCCTGGCCCAGGCCGAAGCCTACCCGGCCGGTGAAAACGCCGACTACCTCAACAGCCTGTTCAGTGCCTTGCAGGCGGAATATGTTGGCCACGAACCGGCCCGGGAAATGCTGATGCATGCATTGGTCAGCGTGATCATGGTCTGGGTCAGTCGTCAGGTAATGGACAGGCGTACCTCGTCGCAGCGTCCGCAACGGGCCCGGGAATACCTCAACGGGTTCATCCAGCTGGTCGAGGAAACCTATCGCCAGCACGTCAAGGTCGAAGACCTCGCCCATCGCCTGGGCATCTCGGTATCGCACCTCAACGGCACCTGTCGGGAACTGGCCGGGCAACCGGCGTTGCAGATCATGCACGAGCGCCAGTTGCTGGAGGCCAAGCGGCTGCTGACCTACACCGGCATGACCATCTACGAGATCTCCGAGCTGCTCGGTTTTTCCGACCCGACCAACTTCACCCGGCTGTTTCGCCGGCGTGTCGGCATTTCGCCCAAGGCCTTCCGCGACCGGCTCAAGACCGATCAGCCGGACGACTGAAACCACTTCAGCGCAGAGCGTTCAGGGATGCGTTGTGCGGTATGCAGCGTTCGAAGTTGCAGCTGGCGTATTCACGGGGCAACTGCCTGGCCTGTTCGACCCGATAAGCCGCAGTGCCATACAGCGCTAGCGTGGCCGTGCAGGTGACAAAAATGGCGAGGCGTCTTCTTGTTTTGATGTTCATGGCGATGACCTCTGAACGAATACCCGGGGGTACTGTTTTGAGCATAGGTCAGCCATGGCGAGTTGCCAGTCGGGCGGGTTTTGTGTGTGGCTCGATATTCAGGCCACTGATGGATTTCCTGTGGGAGGGGGGGGGGGG
>NZ_JBHFJB010000096.1:13513-15004 GCF_057334555.1 Pseudomonas sp. AGC41 | reverse complement strand
TGCCTATTCGACTGTCACACCGCATTCGCGAGCAGGCTCGCTCCCACATGGGATTGGCGGGGTATTCAAACAGCTACTCCAAATGCTCAGGCTTCATCGGATCACCCGGCTTGACGTCGAGCTGGTGCCGCACGTCTTCGAACATCTCGTCGTAATACTTGTGCATCGAGCCGATGCTGGCGTTCTTGGGCATGCCGTACTGCTGGGCGATGCGCGTGGCGTGGCGGGCGAAGTCGAAAGCCTGGTCCTTGGCCAGGAAAAACGTCTCGTCCACGCTCTCGTCTTCCACCGTGCCGTGTAGCCGGAACGACATGCCTGTGCCTTCCTTGGGATCCTGGGTCACCGCGTAATCGATGCACAGGTTGTAGCTGTAGTCGTCCTTGTTCAGCGCATGGCGTTCCATGTGCAGGTGACCGGGTTGGAACGTGGCCATAAGGGTCTCTCCTTCGAAGGCGTGGAGAACGGCAGACACCGCGCCTGCCGTATAAGTTTTGTGGTTACCGATAAACAATCCCCGCCGTCGCCGTGCTGATGCGCGTGCCGGCGGAGCCCTGGACGATAGCCTCGATGTCCGACAGCGACCCGATTACCGCGACCTTGCCGGTGTGGCGGGCGAATTCGCAGGCGGCTTGCACCTTGGGCCCCATGGAGCCGGCGGCGAAGCCCAGTTTTTCCATCTCGTCGGGGTGGGCCTGGGCGATGGCCTTCTGAGTCGGCCTGCCGAAGTCGAGGAAGGCGGCGTTGACGTCCGTGGCGATGACCAGCAGATCGCTCTCCAGCTGTTCGGCCAAGAGCGCCGAACACAGGTCCTTGTCGATCACCGCTTCGACGCCTTGCAGGTTGCCGTCGGCATCGTACATTGTCGGGATGCCGCCACCGCCGGCGCAGATCACGATGCTGCCTTTCTCCAGCAGCCACTTGATCGGGCGGATTTCAAAGATGCGCCGGGGCCGTGGGCTGGCAACCACCCGGCGGAACTTGTCGCCGTCCGCGGCGATGGACCAGCCTTTCTCGGCGGCCAGTTGCTGCGCCTCTTCCCGGCTGTAGACCGGGCCGATGGGCTTGGTCGGGTTCTGGAAAGCCGGGTCATTGGCGTCCACTTCGACTTGGGTCAGGAGCGTGGCGAAGGGCACTTCGAAGTCCAGCAGGTTGCCCAGTTCCTGTTCGATGATATAGCCGATCATGCCTTCGGTTTCGGCGCCGAGCACGTCCAGCGGATACGGCGTGACCGAGGTGTAGGCCGCCGCCTGCAACGACAGCAGGCCGACCTGCGGACCGTTGCCGTGGGCGATGACCAGTTGGTTGCCGGGATGGATCCTGGCGATCTGTTCGGTCGCGGTGCGGATGTTGCTGCGTTGATTGTCGGCGGTCATGGGTTCACCCCGACGCAGGAGGGCATTTCCGCCCAGGGCAACGACGATGCGCATGGTGCTGTCCTTTCAAGTCAGATCGAACAAAACAGTTCCCTTGTGGGAGGGGGGGGGGGGGGGG
>NZ_JBHFJB010000096.1:9402-13412 GCF_057334555.1 Pseudomonas sp. AGC41 | reverse complement strand
TCCCACATCAATGCAAGCTGACACTCCGCCATCGCGAGCCCCCCCCCTCCCACAGTGAAGAGCATTCCAACAGGGGATCGAACCGGTATTCAGATATCCGCCAACGCCGCCACCAGGATCGCCTTGATGGTGTGCATGCGGTTCTCTGCCTGTTCGAAGGCGATGTTGGCCGGGGATTCGAAGACGTCCTCGGTCACTTCCACGCCGTTGGCCAGGTTCGGATAACGCGCGGCGATGTCCTTGCCGACCTTGGTTTCGCTGTTGTGGAACGCAGGCAGGCAATGCATGAACTTCACGCGCGGGTTGCCCGAGGCCTTCATCATTTGCGCGTTGACCTGATAGGGCAGCAGTTGCTGGATGCGCTCGTCCCAGGCCTCCACTGGCTCGCCCATGGAGACCCAGATATCGGTATGGATGAAGTCCACGCCCTTGACCGCTTCTTCCGGGTCTTCGGTGATGGTGATCCGTGCACCGCTTTCGGCGGCGAAGGCCTGGCACTGGTCGATGAAGTCCTGATGCGGCCACAGGGCTTTCGGCGCGCCGATGCGCACGTCCATGCCCAGCTTGGCGCCGATCATCAGCAGCGAGTTGCCCATGTTGTAGCGCGCATCGCCCAGGTAGGCGTAGCTGATGTCATGCAGCGGCTTGTCACTGTGTTCGCGCATGGTCAGGGTGTCGGCGATCATTTGCGTGGGGTGGAATTCGGCGGTCAGGCCGTTGAACACCGGCACGCCGGCGAACTTGGCGAGTTCCTCGACGATCTCCTGCTCGAAGCCACGGTATTCGATGGCGTCGAACATCCGCCCCAGCACCCGGGCGGTGTCCTTCATGCTTTCCTTGTGGCCGATCTGTGACGAAACCGGGTCGATGTAAGTGACGTGGGCGCCCTGGTCATGGGCCGCGACTTCGAAGGCGCAACGCGTACGGGTCGAGGTCTTCTCGAAGATCAGCGCGATGTTCTTGCCTTTGAGGTGCGGTTGCTCGGTGCCGGTGTACTTGGCGCGCTTGAGGTCGCGGGACAGGTCGAGCAAGAAGTGCAGCTCGCGGTGGGTGTGGTGCATCAAGCTCAGCAGGCTGCGGTTGCGCATATTGAAAGCCATGATGGATCTCCTTGGGTGTCGGTTATCCCCTGGGCCGTTTTCGATAAAACGACCCAGGCTCAGAGGTCAGTAGTCGATAGGGTCGCGGACGATCGGGCAGGTCATGCAATGGCCGCCGCCACGGCCACGACCGAGTTCTCCGGCGCTGATGGTGATGACTTCCACCCCGGCCTTGCGCAGCAGCGTGTTGGTGTAGGTATTGCGGTCGTAGCCAATGACCACGCCTGGCTCCAGGGCAACCACGTTGTTGCCGTCGTCCCATTGCTCGCGTTCGGCGGCGAAGCTGTTGCCGCCGGTTTCAACGATCCGTAGCTCGGGCAGCTTGAGGGCGCTGGCGACGGTACTGAGGAAGCTGCCTTCCTCGCGCCGCACGTCGATGCCGCCGGGTTTGCTCTCGTCCGGGCGCAGCGAGAACGCGACGATCTGGCTGACGACTTCGGGGAAAACCGTCACCAGGTCGCGGTCGCAGAAGCTGAACACGGTGTCCAGGTGCATCGCTGCGCGGGAGCGCGGCAGCCCTGCGACAATCACCCGCTCGACGGCGTTGTGCTTGAACAGGTTCAGTGCCAGTTGGCCAATGGCCTGGCGCGACGAGCGTTCGCCCATGCCGATCAATACCACGCCATTGCCGATGGGCATTACGTCGCCGCCTTCGAGGGTGGCGTTAGCGTGGTCCAGGTCCGGGTCGCCATACCAGATCTGGAAATCGGCTTGGGTAAACTCGGGATGGAATCGGTAGATGGCGGTGGTGAGCAAGGTTTCCTGGCGGCGCGCCGGCCAGTACATCGGGTTCAGCGTCACGCCGCCGTAGATCCAGCAGGTGGTGTCGCGGGTGAACTGGGTGTTGGGCAGCGGCGGCAGGATGAAGCTGGAATGCCCGAGGAAGTCGCGGAACATCTGAATGGTCTTGCCGCCGAAGCTGTCCGGCAGGTCATCGGCCGAGACGCCGCCGATCAGGTATTCGGCGATGTTGCGTGGCTCCAGGCTGCGCAACCACGCGCCGACTTCATGCACCAGGCCCAGGCCCACCGAGTTGGCGGTGATCTTGCGATGCAGGATCCAGTCGAGCGCTTCGGGGATGGCGACGATATCGGTCAGCAGGTTGTGCATCTCCAGCACGTCGATACCGCGTTCACGCATTTTGGTGACGAAGTCGAAATGGTCGCGCTTGGCCTGGTTAACCCAGATCACATCGTCGAACAGCAGCTCGTCGCAGTTGTTCGGCGTCAGTCGCTGGTGGGCCAGGCCGGGTGAACAGACCATGACTTTGCGCAGTTTGCCGGCTTCGGAATGGACGCCGTATTTCACTTTTTCCGTGGTCATTACAAATCCTCCAAATGAAACAGTCAGCCGGTTACAGGCTCAGGAAGCCGTCATAAAGGCCATAGGCAGCCACCAGGGCACCGACCACCACGGCGGCAAAAATCAGCTTCTCGACCGAGGTGAAAACCGGTTTGCCCAGTTCGCGCTTGGCCTTGGCGAACAGGATCGCGCCAGGGGCGTAGAGCAGGGCGGAGAGCAGCAGGTACTTGATCCCACCGGCATACAGCAGCCACATCGCGTAGATCAGCGCGATGGCACCGATGGCCAGATCCTTGCGCCGTTCGGCCAGGGCGTTTTCATAGGTTTCGCCGCGCACCGCCAACAGCAGTGCGTAGGCCGCCGACCATAGGTACGGCACCAGGATCATCGAGGTGGCGAGGTAGATCAGCGACAGGTAGGTGCTGGCGGAAAACAGCGTGACGATCAGGAACAGCTGGACCATCGCGTTGGTCAGCCACAGCGCGTTGGCCGGTACATGATTGGCGTTTTCCCTGCGCAGGAAGGCCGGCATGGTGTGATCCTTGGCGGCGGCAAACATGATCTCGGCGCACAGCAAGACCCAGGACAGCAGGGCACCGAGCAGCGAGATAACCAGGCCGACGCTGATCAGCACAGCGCCCCAGTGACCGACCACGTGCTCGAGTACGGCGGCCATGGATGGGTTCTGCAGCTTCGCCAGTTCAGGTTGGGTCATGATCCCCAGGGAGAGCACGTTCACCAGTACCAGCAACAACAGCACCGTGATGAAGCCGATGACCGTGGCCTTGCCGACGTCGCTGCGTTTTTCGGCGCGGGCCGAGAAAATGCTCGCGCCTTCGATGCCGATGAACACCCACACGGTGACCAGCATCATGTGTCGCACCTGATCCATCACACTGCCCAGGTCCGGGTTTTTCAGACCCCAGATGTCGGCGGCAAAAATATCCAGCTTGAAGGCGAACACCGCGATCAGCACGAACAGCAGCAGCGGCACGACCTTGGCAACGGTGGTGACCAGGTTGATGAACGCTGCTTCCTTGATGCCCCGCAGCACCAGGAAATGCACGGCCCACAGCAACAGCGATGCGCCAATCACTGCCGCCACGGTGTTGCCTTCGCCAAACACCGGGAAGAAATAGCCCAGGGTGCTGAACAACAAGACGAAGTAGCCGACGTTGCCCAGCCAGGCGCTGATCCAGTAACCCCAGGCCGAGGAAAACCCCATGTAGTCGCCAAACCCGGCCTTGGCGTAGGCGTACACGCCGCCGTCCAGATCGGGTTTGCGATTGGCCAGGGTCTGGAACACAAACGCAAGGGTCAACATGCCCACTGCGGTGATGGCCCAGCCTATCAATACGGCGCCGACGTCGGCGCTGGCGGCCATGTTCTGCGGCAGGGAAAAGATCCCGCCGCCGATCATCGAACCCACCACCAGCGCAACCAGCGCACCCAATCGAAGTTTTCCCGGGGTATCGGACATTGCAGGACTCTCATGCGGGGAAGCGAGTCAACAGCCTAAGTCGATTCGAAGGGGCGGCAGCTGATCTGGGTCAGTTCAACCGCGGAGCATGAGCTGAAAGGGCTGGATGCAAAACCTGTGGGAGCGAG
>NZ_JBHFJB010000096.1:6816-9382 GCF_057334555.1 Pseudomonas sp. AGC41 | reverse complement strand
GGCTCGCTCCCACGGTGATTCTTCGTAGGCTGTGGGATTTGTGTCTGTCGAAAATCCCATGTGGGAGCTTGCTCGCGATGGCGATCGAACGATCACCACTGGGGGCGATGTGCGCCCAGTTCGGTGGCCGGCAGGGCCCACTGCAACGGTGTGCCGGTGATTTTCAGCGGCACTTGCAAGCGGTGCGCCGGGCCCCAGGGCGTTTGTTCTACCAGCAGGCCCTGGTCGGCCTCGTCTTCGGGGCGCAACGCCGCCCCATCGCCGGCGCCAGCCTCGATCAACAGCTTTGCCGTACGGGCCAGCGACAAGCGTGCCGAACCGCCACGGCCATCGGCCAAGCGCCGAGCCAGCAGTACGATCGCGCTGGCCGCCATCAGATAGCCGGTGCCGTGGTCCAGCGCCTGAACGGGCAGCGGCGCCGGTTTGTCTGTCTGTTTCCAGGCCATGCCGGCCTCGGCGATGCCGCTGCTCATCTGCACCAGGCTGTCAAAGCCGCGTCGGTGTTGCCAGGGGCCGCTCCAGCCGTAGGCGTTGAGACTGACGTCAATCAGTCCAGGCACCAATTGTCGGCGTTGTACGGCGCCGTAGCCCAGGCGTTCGAGCGCGTCGGCGCGATAGCCATGCAGGAGGATGTCGGCATCCTTGAGCAATGCTTCGAACGTCGCGCGGTCGGCGGGCTGATGCAGATCGAGGCGGGCGCAGCGTTTGCCGAGGGTGACTTCCGGAACCGCGCCGGGTTCGTTCCAGGTCGGCGGGTCGATACGCAGCACATCGGCACCCAGCCCGGCCAAAAAACGGCTGGCAATCGGGCCGGCCAGCACGCGGGTCAGGTCAAGCACCTTCAAGCCCGCCAGCGGCTGGGCGACGGAGCCGAGCCAGGGTTCAAGCGGAGCTGCACGCATGTCATCGAAGTGAACAAGTGGTTCGGCGTTCACCGCCAAACCTTGCGGATGGGCCTGCCACGTCTGCCAGGAACGCATCTGTGCGGCGCAACCGCCGGCGTCGACCACGGCCTGTTCCAGTTCGGCCTTGTTCCAACGGACAACTTTGCTCGCCATGTCGGCGCGGTCGCTGCAGCTGCCGAGGACCTTGTCCGCAGCAAGGCGATGATGCGGTGCGTTGGTGTGCAGGCGGATCCAGCCGTCGGCGGTGGCGTAGTCGCCTGCCACCGGGTCCCACAGCGACGGTACGCTCCAGCCGACGGGCCTCAGGGACGTGGCGAACCAGAACGAGGCCAGGCGCCGATCGACTTCAAGCGTCGGCAGGCGGCCGGTTTGCTGATGGATGACTTCGGCGACCGCCTGACCGGCCGTCGCGATGCTGGCGCAGGCCAGTTCCGTGACGGCGAAGACAGAGGGCAGCGCGCCTTCGCCAGTGAAGAGGATCGGAGTCGTGGGCAAACCGAGGGCGGTTTGCATGGATGTGAGCAGATCTGACATCGAAAGCCCTCCAGGCGAGAGCGCGAGCATAGTTCAAAACTGCGTAGGGGGCCGCTTCGCGCCCCAGCGGGAGCAAGCTCCCTCGCCACGAGTTTCCGGGCGTGACCAGATCCACAGGTGGCCCAGGCCCATGCCGGCCATGGCCAGGTACATCGGCCAGCCGTGGGCAAGCGTCAGCCACATCATTGCAGCGCAACCGAGCATGCTGATCGTGGCGCCGACCTTGGCCCGGCGCGGGATGACCTTGCCGTTGCGCCAGTTGTGCAGCATCGGCCCGAACAACCGATGGCGCTCCAGCCAGGCGCTCAGGCGCGGCGAACTGCGGGTCGCGGCCCAGGCGGCGAGCAGGATGAACTCGGTGGTCGGCAGGCCGGGCACGACCAAGGCGATGAGGCCGATGGCCAGGCTGGTGTAGGCGAGCAGGGCGAAGAGCAGTTGGCTGGGTTTGCGGGGACGATTCATCGGGATTTTCTGATCATGTGCAAAATCCCTGTGGGAGAATAGTTCAGGCCAGCTCGGCCGCGTAAGCGTGTTCCAACAGCACGGTAAACCGGTTGAAGGCCTCCAGCGCGCCTTTGTTCGCCTCGGCTTCCTGCTGTTCAGTGAAGGTCAGGCCGTCGAGGGTACGGGTGAAGGTTTTCCAGCCTTCGGCACGGCCGCCCGTCGGTTCCGCCAGGTGCCGGGCGCCGAAGGTTTCGTTCATTCCCAGGGCCACGGCACGCTTGATCAGGAACGCCGCGCCGAGCTTCGAGCCCTCGGAAACGAACAGCCAGCCCAGCGCTTCGGCCTGGCTCGGGTTTTTTACCGCACCGGCCACCGGCGCGGGCACTTCAGTGTCCAGGTCCGCAAGATCCGCCTTGGCCGCTTCGGCGCGGCAGCGGGCCGGCAGGTCGGGAATCAGGGCGGCCAGCTGCGCGTCGTTGTACAGCGCCACCAGTTCTGACTGGAACAGGTACTGGGCGGCGACGAAGCGCGCGTAGCTGGCCTGGGTTTCGAATGGGGCGTGGGCTTTGACCAGGGCGTCGAGCTTGCCGTGGGGCTCGTGGGTGATCTGATTCAGGCGCTGGGAACGTAGGGCGGGGCGCTGGGTGGTCATGAAAAATTCCTTGAAGTGAATACATCGTGGG
>NZ_JBHFJB010000096.1:0-6770 GCF_057334555.1 Pseudomonas sp. AGC41 | reverse complement strand
AAACCCCCCCGCCACAGGTAACTGTTGCCTGGAACCGGATCAGATATCCCAGATCAGGTTGACCGCGAAGTTGCGTCCCGGCGCCGTCAGGCGATCGAGATTGGCCGGGCTCAGCACCGCCGCTTCGCCGACGCTGTCGTAGCCGCGCACGTCATCCCACAGCCAGTACTTCTTGTCGGTGAGGTTGTAGAGGCCGCCGCTGACGGTGACGTCGTTAGTCACCTTGTAGTAGCCGCTCAGGTCGAGAATGCCGAAGCCCGGCGTCTTGAACTGGCCGCTGACGCCGTCGGGCGATTTGAAGTTGCTGTCGTCGACGCGGTTTTTCTTCTGGACCAGGGTCCAGCTGAGCAAGGTGCCGAACTGCTCCTGGTCGTAGCCCAGGCCGAACACGCCGGTAAGCGGGTTGATGCTGTTGAGCGGCTCGCCCGTGTCGTTGTTGCGGCCATACAGGTAGGCCACCGAGCCTTGGGTGTAGAGGCCTTTTGGCGCACCGAACACGTCCAGGTCCAGGCGTCCCTTGGCTTCGATGCCCTTGATGGTGGCGTGCTTGATGTTGTTGCTCTGGAAGGTCAACTGGTCGGCGCCGGGGGTGATGGCGTCTTCGTTGATGAAGTCGCGGTACTTGTTGTAGAACACCGCCACGTCGAACGATCTGGAGTCGAAACGACCGCGCAGGCCGGTTTCGTAGCTTTTGCTTTTTTCCGGTTCCAGGTCAGGATTGGGTTCCACGCTGTAGCCCACGCCGGCGTTATCGAAACGTCCGTACAAGGCCTTGGCGGTCGGGGTGCGGAACCCTTCGGCGTACTGGCCGTACCAGGTGTACTGGTCGGTCAGGGCATAGGTCAGGCCGAACTTCGGCGAGACGCGATGCCAGTTCTTGTCCTCGCCACTCACCGTGCCTCCGCTGGTGGGGTCCACGGTGCGCAGGAATTCCTCGGTCAGGCGTGGCTTGAGCCGGGTGTAGTCGTAGCGCAGCGCCGGCGTGAAGGTCCATTTGTCCCAGCTGATCTGGTCCTGGGCGAAAACGCTGTAGGTGTTGATGGTCGGGTCCGGGAAGTCGCTGGCTTTTGCCAATATGTCCCGGGTGCTGATGGCGCCAACGGCGGGGCAGCCCACGCCGACCGCCAGGCACACGCCGTTGCCGCTGCGTGAGCCGGTGACTTTCTGGTGCTTGAGCGTGGTGCCGTAGGTCAGTGTGTGATCGGTGTCGGCCACGCTGAATGACTTGTCTGCCTGCGCGTCGAAGACCCACTGTTTTTCTTCATAGAGCGTTTCACGGGTGCGCAACACCCGGCGGGTGATCGGGAAATAGAACTCGGCGGTGCGCTGGTCGGTCTTGGCGATCTGGTGGTTCAGGCTCCACTTGATGTTGTCAGCCAGCAGGCTGTCGAGGGCGAAGCGGTGCTCCAGGCCGAAACGCTCGCGGGTGATCGTGTCGTTGCCGGTGCGCCACTGGTACATGCCGCCGGGCAGGATGGAGCCGGGAATGGCCGGTTGGCCGTTGGCATAGGGCCCGCCGTAGGCACTTTTCAGGTCGACGTCGCGATCGTCCTTGTACTTCTCGTACACCAGGCTCAGGCGTGCCTCATCGCTGTAGTCCCAGCCGAGTTTGGCCAGCACGCTGTTGGCGCGCACGTCTTCCGGGTTGGCCGCGGTGCGGTCCAGGCCGGTGCCGTTGCTGCTGCCGTAGGACTCGGTCTCGTGGCCGTCGCGCTGGCTGTAATGCAACAGCCCGTCGAACGGCCCGCTGCGGCCAGCAAGGGTGGCGGATTTGAGCCAGCTCTCATCGACGGAGCTGTAGCCGGTCTTGAGACGCGCGCCGACGTCCTTGCCGGGCTTGATGATGTCGTCCGGATCGAGGGTGAAATAACTGACGACGCCACCGATCGCATTGCTGCCGTACAGCACCGAGGCCGGACCGCGGAGAATCTCCACGCGCTTGACGATTTCCGGGTCGACGTAGTTGCGTTGGGTCTTGGCGTACGGGCCGTTGAAGAAACCGCCGGGTATTTCCACGCCGTCGACCTGGGTCAGGATCCGGTTGCCATCGATGCCGCGGATGTTGTAACCGCTGATGCCGCCGCGCTGGCCCGCGCCGCCCACCGACACGCCGGGCTCGTAGCGCACCAGGTCCTTGATAGTGTTGACGTTATTGCGGTCCAGGGCCTGGCGATCATGGATCGAAACGGTACTCGGCACGCTGGCGATGTCCTGCTCCTGGCGGGTCGCGCTGATGGTTACCTGTTGCAGCTCCAGCGCGCTGCCGGCGCTGCGTTTTTCCAGGACGATGTTGTTATTGCCCAGTTTGCGGTAGCTCAGGTTGGTCCCCACCAACAGGCGTTCCAGGGCTTTTTCCGGCGGCAGCGAGCCGTTCACCCCCGGCGAGGCGATGCCTTCGGCCAGCTCTGCCGGCAGCCCCACCTGCCAGCCGGTGACGGCGGTAAATGCATTCAGTGCGGAAACCAGTGGTTGTCGGGCGATGCTGAAGGTGTAGTCGCCCATGTTGCGCGCTGGCGGTTGCTCGGCGGTGGCAGCCAGGGCGACCGGCGCGGTGCCGGCCGTCAGGATGGCGGCGGTCAGCAGTGACAGCGTGCAAGAGGGGGCAAGGAACCGGCAAGTAAAGCGAGAGGACATCGATAGCGCTCCGTGTCGCATCTGTTATAGGTGCAGATCGCATCGCAAGATGCGAATCAATTGCATTGGCTATAACGAGACGAACCAGCGGAAGCTATCGAGTAAAAATAATTCTCATTCAGTTCAGGATCACCAGCGCCGGGAATTCCTGGAGGCGGGCAGAGGTGATGTGGGCCAGGGAACGCACCACATCCAGCGGCTGGTCGAGGCGATAGTTGCCCGTCACGGCCACGCCGGCCAACCGCTCATTGTTGCTGATGATCCAGCCCGGGTAGTAGCGTCGCAACTCCGCCAGTACCTGGCCCAGCGGCCGATTCTCGAACACCAGCCGACCCTGGACCCAGGCCAGGTCCGTACCGGCATCGAGGCGTGCCGGGCGGTCGAAGCCGTTGGGACCGATGCGGATGCTTTCTCCTGCCGACAAGCGGACATGGGTGTCGTAGCGCGTCGCACGCAGGTCGACATCGCCACGCTGCACCTGGACCTGGGCGATGCCGTCCAGGTAACGCACGGCAAACGTGGTGTCGCTGACGCTGGCGGTGACCGGCCCGGCGTCGATCTCCAACGGCACATTACGACTGGCCGGCACCTCGAAAAAAGCTTCGCCCTTGTAGAGCCGGGCCACATGCCGCTGGTCGTCGAAGGAACTGGAAAACGCCGAGTCGGTATTCAGCAAAACCTTGGAACCGTCTTCCAGTTGCAGGCGCTGGCGCTCACCGACCACGGTCAGGTGATCGGCCTGGAATTGCAGGGGCAGGTCGCTGAAATTGAACAACCCGAGCAACAGCACGGCGGCGGTGGCCAGGGGTTTCCAATGGGCTCGAAGACGCGACAGCGCGGTGGCCTTGGGGCGTGCCTGGAGCTGCCGGGCGCTTTCGATGATCTGCGGGCCGTTCCAGATCGCCTGGGCTCTGGAGAACGCTTCGCCATGCCGCGGATCTGCCGCCAGCCAGGCCTGGAACTGTCGGGTCTGTTCCTCGCTGGGACTGTCGAGCAGGACCAGCCAGTCCAGCGCCTGGTCCATGGCGTGGGCGGTGTCCTGTGCCGCAGCGGCTTCAGGGGAGCGATGGTTGTCCGTCACGGCGGTTCCTCGGCAGTGTCTTTGCACGGCTGCTTGTAATCAGGCGACCAAGACTAGCAGGCTCGTCGGCCAACGCAATCGGCGTGGTTGTTGGCCGCCAGTGTCCTGCAGACTCAATCGGCGCCCAGGCGTTCGGCCACGCCCACGCAAATCGCCATGATCAATTTCAGTTCTTTCTGCACGGTGCTCAGCGACACGCCCAAGCGTTCGGCGATGTCGTGGTAACTATTGCCGTGCAGGCGGTTGAGGATGAAGATCTGCTGCTGGCGCGGGCTCAGCGACTGCAGGCTGAGGTTGAGTTTTTCGAGCAGTCGGCCGGCATGGGCGGCATCTTCGGCGCTGCTTTGCGGGGCGATGACGTTGTTCACCACATCTATCGGCACGTCGTCCAGCAGCGTGCGTGACTGGATGCGCCGCGCGCGTAAATGGTCGAGCGCCAGGTTGCGAGCGGTCTGGAAGACGAAGGGTTCGAGATGCTCGACCGTGCGCTCGTTCAGCGCGCGGGTGACGCGCAGGTAGGTTTCCTGAAGCAGGTCTTCGGCGGTGCTGGGGTTGTTGACCATGCGTTCGAGGGTACGCAGCAGCGGCATGCGCTGGGCGAGGAAAACCTGATGGAAGCGTGATTGGCTCACGATAGGGCTCGGTCCGGTTCAAGTAGATGATAATGCTTATCATCTACTTGAAAGGTCAAGCCTTGATTTGGTGCTTAAGGTTGCGCCACCGCGCCCGGCACCAGCGGCAATTCCAGGGTGGCGATGAATCCGCCGTCGGGGTGGTTCGCCAATCCAAGGGTTCCGCCATGCCGTTCCGCCGCACGGCGCGCGATCGCCAGACCGAGGCCATGCCCGGGGGCGGTCTGGCCGGGGGCGCGATAAAACGGTTCGCTCAACTGGCCCAGGTGTTCGGCCTCTACGCCGGGGCCGTGGTCGCGCACGCTGATCATTATGCGTTCCCCTTGGCGCGCGGCACGCATCTCGATGGGCTGCCCGGCAGGGTTGAAGCGCTGGGCGTTGCGCAGGAGATTGTCCAGCGCCCGCTCGATCATGGTCGGCCAGCCCTTGAGCGTCAGTTGCGGCTCGGCTTCCAGGCGCACGTGTTGCTCCGGTGAAGCCAGCTGGGCGTCTTTTTGCAGGTTCTCCAGCAAACCGTTGAGATCCACTTCCTCGGCGCTGGCGTTGTCAGCGTCGACCCGGGCCAACACCAGGATTTCGCTGATCAATGCTTCCAGGCGGTCACATTCGCGTGTCAGGCGCGGCCAGAGTTTTTCACGCTCGGCGGGGCTCGCCCGCTCCGCCAGCGCCAGGGCGATGCGCAGCCGGGCCAGGGGCGAGCGCAGTTCATGGGAAACATCACGGAGCAATTGGCGCTGGCTGGCGATCAGGCTTTGCAGGCGCGCACCCATGCGATTGAAATCGGTGGCCAGTACGCCGAATTCGTCCCGGCGGTTGGCCAGTTTGGCGAGGCTGTTCTGCTGGTACGTGGCTTGCCCCAGGTCATGCACCGCGCCGCGCAGGCGGCTCAACGGGCGGGTGATGGAGAGGGTCACCAACAGGCTGAACAAGGTCAGTACCACCAGCGCAATGGCCAGGGCACTGAGGGGCCAGAGCAGGCTGTCGCGGTGCCAGGCGTCCAGTTCGGGATGGGGGATGCGGTAGATGAACAGGTAGGTGTCACCGGTCTTGGCGCTGGTGAACTCGTCAGTCAAGCGCCGCCACGGGAGGCGTCGGTCATCGTTGTTCTGGCGTGCCTCGAAAGCCGCGGCGCGATGGGGAAAGGTGCCGCGCACCAGCGGGTCGCCGCTTTCGTTGAGCACCTGGACGTCGACGTGATATTTGCGCTTGCGCTGTTGCAGGATGTCCTGTGCGGCCTCTTCGCCCTGGCTTTCGTAGGATTGCGTCCATTCTTCGGCCAGGGTGTTGAGCCCAGGGTGGCGGCTGAGGATCCAGGCGTCCTGGTTCAGCATGTGGCCCATGAGGATCGAAAGCCCCGCGACCAGGGCGATGGCCAGCCAGAAACTGGCCAGGATGCGCCAGAACAGTGAACGCACGGATTTATCCTCGAAAACCAGGAAAGCCCAACGGCGGCATGCCGTTGGGCTGGGGGTGCTTCAGCGCATTATTGCGCTTTTTGCGGCTGTTGCGCTTTCCAGGCCTTGAATTCGGCCCACTCGGCCCGACGTTCGGCGCGTTTTTTCTGGATGGCGTCAAACTCTTTCTGCTGCTCGGGCTTCAGCAAGCCACGGATCTGGGCGTCGACTTTCTGGTGCCGTGCTTGCATTTCGTCCTGCATGGCTTTCTGGTCGGCTGGCGACAGCTTGGCCAGGTACTTGTCGACCAGTTCGCGTTGCTCATGGCGCTGTTCACCCATGATCCGGCGAATCTGCTCGCGTTGTTCGCGGGTCAGGTCCAGTTGGCTGTAGGGGCCTTTATCGTGCATCTGACCACCGTGACGTGGACCGTCCATCGGGCCCATCGGCCCCGGGCCTTCGGGCATGGCCATGGCCACGGTCGGCAGGGCGGCGGCGAACATCAGAGCGGTAAGGGTCTTGCGCATGGTGTCTCTCCTTGTCTCGTTCCCGGTCAGTTCCGGATGTGTGCAGATTACAAAGATCAAGGTCAGCGGCGGTCAGGGGTGGGTAAAGCTTGGGTAAAGACGGTTTGGCGAGGACCTGACAAATCTGCAGGCCCGAACACAAAGCCCTGTGATGGGGGTACTTGCTGTGGTGAGGGCGCTTTTGTGGCGAGGGAGTCCCCGCCGCGTCGCCGACGCTGCGCTGTCGCGCAGCAAACAAGTGTTCGGCTTAATATTGGGTGCGCGCGGGGACAGAGGCCGTAGCTATCACTGGTGTGTGCGCACCCGCGAGGGAGAGTGGCCGGCACGGTATCGGCGTGGAGTCGTTGTAGGCACAGCAAGCTGTGACCACGTATGAGAGAGTGAATCCGTTCGACACCGTGTGCCCCGCGCGCCGTTCAATCCTGCGAGGAATTGTCATGGCGCGCAAGAAGCAGCAGAAACGATTTGAAGTCGTTCACCCTCATTGTGCCGGTATCGATAT
>NZ_JBHFJB010000095.1:6835-8567 GCF_057334555.1 Pseudomonas sp. AGC41 | reverse complement strand
GGCCCGCTTGCATCAGCATTGAATTTGCCACCGTCTTCGCGAGCAGGCTCGCTCCCACAGGGGGCTGTGGAGCGTTTTATTCGTTGTAGAACGCTTGGCGATGTTGGGTTTCACACAGGCGCATGCGGCTGTTGCTCAAGTGCAGGTACATGGCCGCCCGCGCCGCGTCGACGTTGCGGCTGGCGATGGCATCGAAAATCTGCTGGTGTTCGGCATTGATCCCCTGCAGGTAAGCGCTGCGATCACTTTGCCCCGAATATGCGGAGTTCATCCGGGTACGCGGGATCAGCTTTGTGCCGAGGTGCTTCATGATGTCGATCAGGTAGAAATTGCCGGCCGCCTTGGCGATTTTCAGATGGAACTGGAAGTCGGCGTTGATTGTCGTGCCGGATTTCTCCGGCCCTTGCAGCAATGCCTCCAGCGCCTGGGCCAGTTCGGCCAGGGCTTGTGGCGTGGCGCGTTCGGCGGCCATGCCGGCGGCCTGCACTTCCAGGCTCAGGCGAAACTCCAGCAAATTGAGTACGTCCGACAACGTCGCAATTGTCGCCGGCCCGAGGGTGAACCCCTCCGGCGCGGGCATATCCAGGACAAACGTACCGACGCCATGGCGTGTCTCCACCAGCCCCGCCGCCTGCAGGCGCGACAGTGCCTCGCGCACCACCGAACGGCTGACGCCTTCGGCTTCCATGATGTGCACTTCGGTGGGGAGCTTTTCGCCGCATTTAAGAATGCCATCGCGCATGCGCTGGGCAAAACGGTCGACCAGTGTTTCGGCCAGGCGGCGCGGCTTGTTCAATGGAGATAACGCTTGGTCCGTCATCGGCGTGCCCTAGTGTGATCAGCGGGCATTATAGTGAGTTTTGACATAAGGTCGCGGCTATAATGCCGCGATCGTCTGGCTTGATGGATAGGTGCAATGGAGCGTGTCACAACCGATCGACGCCTGAGCATGACTCAGCAACTGGTGGTCGACCTGACGCAGCAGATACTCGCAGGCGAGCTGCCAGCGGGCAGCAAACTGCCAACCGAACAGGTGATCATCAAGGAGCGCGGCGTCAGTCGGACCGTGGTCCGCGAAGCGATGTCGCGGCTCCAGGCCGAAGGCTTGGTCGAGACGCGCCATGGCATCGGCACCTTCGTCGTCGACACCGCACGCCCCGGTGATTTCCAGGGTGGCAAGCACATCAAGGGCGGCGCCCATGACGCGCTGGCCGTCATCGAACTGCGCCTGAGCCTGGAAGTGGAAGCGGCCGGCATCGCTGCGCAACGCGCCACGCCGGAGCAGTTGCTGGCAATGCGCGAAGCGCTGGATGCGGCGAATGCCCTTGACCCAACGGATGACGACCGTGCCCGGACAGACTTCGAGTTCCATCGGCAGATTGCCCAATGCACTGGCAACAGCTTTTTTATCGACGCGATGGCGCACGTGGGCAATACCCTGATCGCCGTGGTCCAGCAGGCGGTGTCAGCGATGACAACTGAAAATCGAGCATTGGTGGTGCGTGAACGCGAGCAGATCTACGCGGCATTGGCGCGGCGAGACGGCGAAGCGGCGCGGGCTTCGATGCGGTTGCATTTGATCAACATGCTGCAGCGGGTTCGCGGTGTGGTGGAGTTGAACCCGCCATAACCGCACACCATTGTGGGGGAGCGAGCCTGCTCGCGAAGAGGCCCGCATTGCCAAGGAGTGCTTCTCTGCAGCGGCGAGGGCTGTTGTGGGGGGGGGGGGGGG
>NZ_JBHFJB010000095.1:0-6770 GCF_057334555.1 Pseudomonas sp. AGC41 | reverse complement strand
CCCCCCCCCCCCCCCACGGGATGGGTGTGGTCAACGGATCGCGGTGCGGCTGCGGTGGTTCACTCGAAGCTCAACACTTCGCAACCCTTGGCCTCGACCATGTTGCTGAACTCCGGCAAGCGCGCCACAAACTCCGTCTCGAACGCCAGATACCGATCCTGCGCCGGCACATAACGAATCTCCGGTTTGATTCGCGGCAGGTCCTTGGACGTCAGCTTCAGCACCTGGTTGCTCCGTTGGTTCCAGAACCACGCCAGCGTGTTTGTGCCGAAAGTGTTGGCGCGATAGCTCCAAACCCACCAGTCGCCATGCCCACGCGCGACGTGAAGTTGGCCATGAAACGTGCGCAACGTGATCACCTGTTTGGGCTGGGTGACCAGCAGGCGGGTGTCCTGGCGCAGCTCACTGCCAAAGCCGTCCAGCGTCGCCTGGGCCTTGGCGCCGGTGATGAAGTTGAAGCGCCACGCCAGCAACACTGTCTCTTGATATCCCGCGTGCTCGACGTTCTGCCGCGCGCCTTCGCTGAACAGCAGAATCTCGTCACCGCCCAGATACGCCGTGGCGGGCCGCAGCTTGTAGGCCTCGGCGGGCATCGGTTTGGCGGGGATGGCCTGGTGCGGCGGGTCCAGATTCCAGACCCAGCAGCGCTTGCCGTTGTGCTGCATGAACAACAAGCGACGGGGGCCGATGGGCAGGATGGTCAGCTCCTCCGAGTCCTCGAAGATCACCTCGCTGCTGTCCGTCGTGATCCGCCAGACTCGCGTCAGATGCTCGGGCTGGTAAATGCGCTGACGTTCAAAAATCTCCTCGTCCACCACGACACAAGGCTCTTCGAATGCCTGCCATTGCATTTCGGCAGGGCCGAAATCCTCAATCGCATCGCCCCGGAGGACCTCGTATTTGAACCGATCATCCGCGCTGTAATCGCCGTGTTTGACCTGGCGCCTCCACAGGCTGCGCTGGGCGTTGGCGTCGATCAGCCGCAGATCGGCGCCATCCAAGTCGTCGGTGCGCTGTTCGAGCATGTCCTGCTCGGCAGGCGGCCATTGGTTGTAGTCGATCAGAAAGCACAGCCAGCGGTCTTCGTCCTGCTCGGTAATCGCAGCCCAACCGTTGCGGTAGTTGTATTCATGCACATAGGTGGGGCCGGGATAGTCATGGACTTCCTGCAACCACTTGACTTTGCCGCGCTTGGGTTTGGCCGGTTTGCGCACTTTCACCACAGGGGGCTCGATCAACGTCGCCGTGAACCTCGGCTCCCCGCGAGGACTTTGCCAATGCCTGGCAAATGCCTCGCGCTGATCCGAGGGGAAAACCACCGGTCGATAATCGTCGCCACCGGCATCCAGGTTCCACAAGTCATAACCCTGACCCGCCAACACCGGCGCCAGCGCCTCGAAGCAGACCTCGGGCATTTCG
Source organism: Pseudomonas sp. AGC41 (assembly GCF_057334555.1). Lineage (NCBI taxonomy): Bacteria > Pseudomonadati > Pseudomonadota > Gammaproteobacteria > Pseudomonadales > Pseudomonadaceae > Pseudomonas > Pseudomonas sp. AGC41. The sequence continues at coordinate 5,351 of NZ_JBHFJB010000095.1, read as the reverse complement.
TTGGACAGCTCATCCAACAACGCCTCGAACGCCGGACCAGCGAACACATCGATGTCGGGATAGTAATGCTGCAACAGCCCGAGCAAGTCGCTGCCCGGGGTTTTCCAATCGATATGAACCAATGGATCAAATTGCGCTGGCGTCACGGCTGTTTCCTTGTGGTTTCTCTGCGTATCTTAGCTGCACACCACAAACCTCAAGCAAAGTAAAAAGCCGATATTGATTGGCTGGCACAGACTACCGGCCCCGTGGCGAGGGAGCTTGCTCCCGCTGGGCTGCGCAGCAGCCCCAACCCATCCCACTCAAAACTCCGGAAACTCTCCCAGATAACAAACCGGCGAACTCGAATCCGCCCGCTTCTCCACTTCATCCTCCAGCCACTGCGCCAACACCACCGCATTATTCTCAGTGGTCGATTTGGCCGCATACACCAGGGTAAGCGTCCCGCCCCGCGCGACATCCACCAACTTCCACCAATGCTCCGGTCGCGCCGCCAGCTCTCGCCGATAGGCCACCCTGAACTCGGCCAACGTAACCGCTCCCGTCTTGAACGCCTTGCGCAACTCATGGGAAGGCCCCACCTCCGGCAGCCACTCAGCAATTGCCAACGCGTCCTTGCGACAGTTGCGCGGCCACAGCCGGTCGACCAGCACCCGCACGCCGTCTTCTGCGCTGGGTATTTCATAGGCGCGTTTGCATTGGATCATTACGGCCCGCCAGTAGGAATTCGACCGACTCAGCATAGGTCGCCCGCGACGAGGCGACCAGCAGCCCACCCATCGCAGAAAAATCTTTATCCCGTCCCCTCATTCAAAAGCCTTGGGCGCTCCAGCAAAGGAGCGGCCTCCGCGTGGCGGACATGATGGCGAGAAGCACTGTGGGATGTTGCGAGCCGCAATCCGCCCGGATGCGTTTTTTCCATTTGATTTGTCGACAGCGAACCGCCTGGTCGTCATGGCACGGCCCGCCGTATTAAGGATGAGTGAACAAAAATGAACAGAGTTTACCGAGTCGTCTGGAATGCCGTGATGGGCGCATGGCAGGTGGCATCCGAGTTGGTCAAGAGCCACGGCAAGGACAAAAGCCGTACCTCGCTCAGCCTCGTCATCGGCGTGGGCGGCGGTCTTTTCGCCTCGGTAGCGGCGGCGGGAGCGTTGCCCACCGGCGGCAACATCGTGGCGGGTAACGGCAGCATTCAGCACAATGGCAACAACATGGCCATTCACCAGGGCAGCGACAAGCTCGCGATTGACTGGCAGGGCTTTTCCGTCGGCAAAGGCAACACCGTCGAATTCGTCCAGCCTGGCAAGGCGTCGGTCGCCTTGAACCGTGTGCTGGGCTCGGACGTGTCGGTGATCCAGGGCGCGCTGAAAGCCAACGGCCAGGTGTTCCTGGTCAACCCCAACGGCGTACTGTTTACCCCTGGCGCACAGGTTGATGTGGGTGGCCTGGTGGCCTCCACGCTCAACTTGAGCACCGAAGATTTTCTCGCTGGCAACTACCGTTTCAGTGGCAACAGCGCCGCGTCGGTGGTCAACCAGGGCAACATCAATGCAGCGCAAGGCGGCACCGTTGCCCTGATCGCCGCAAAAATCGTCAACGAAGGCAACATCACCGCGCACAAGGGTAATGTGCTGCTGGGCGCCGGCAGCGTCGTAACGCTCGACCTGGGCGGGCCGGTGCAACTGGAAGTGAAAGAGGGCGCGCTTCAAGCGTTGATCGAAAACGGCGGCGCCATTCGTGCTGATGCCGGCCGCATCCTGCTGACCGCCCGTGCGGCGGAAACCCTCGCAAGCACCGTCATCAACAACACCGGGTTGATCGAAGCGCGTTCCCTGGATATCGGTGAAAACGGCCTGGTCACGCTGATGGGCGACCATGGCGATGTGCAAGTCGCTGGGCGTATCGATGTGTCCTCCGACACCGCCAAGGGCGGCAAGATCGTCGTGACCGGCGAGCGCGTAACAATCAAGGCAGGCGCCGAGCTCGACGCCACCGGTGCCAAGGGTGGCGGCGAAATCAATGTGGGCGGCAGCTGGCAAGGCAAGGACCCGTCGATCAAGCAGGCCAGCCAGACCACCATCGCCGCGGGTGCCGTGCTCGACGCATCGGCCACTGAAAACGGCAAGGGCGGTACCGTGGTGGCCTGGTCGGATGTCAAGAAACCGGGCAGCGTGACCCGCGTGGACGGCACCCTGAAAGCCACCGGCGGCGCCAAGGGCGGCGACGGCGGCAAGATCGAGACCAGCGGTGCGAAGCTGGCGGTGAGCAAGGCGGCCGATGCTTCGGCTAAAAACGGCAAGGGCGGCTTGTGGTTGCTCGACCCGGACAGCGTCACGGTGGGGCCGGGTAACGGAGGGCTGACCGGCGGCGCCAACGGCACAGAAGCCACGGTTGGCTTCAATGCGATCGATACGGCCCTGGCCGGCGGCACCGACGTGGCGATCAAGGCTGACAACAGCATCCACTGGAATGGCGACTACACTCCGACGAGCATCAGCGGCGAGCGGACGCTGACCTTGCAGTCCGGGCACAACGACGGCGGAACGGGCCGCTACGTCTTCGGCAATATTTTCCTCAACGGTGACATCGACGCCAGTGGCGCCGGCAATGGCAACAGCCTCGCGTTGATCCTCAACGGCAAAGTCGCGCTCAACACCGATGTGAGCCTGAAAAGCAACGGCGGCAATGTCGTGTTTGCCGGCGTAGTGGACTCCGACGCGGTAGCCAACAACCGCCAACTGCGCGTCGATGCCGGTTCAGGTTCGATCATCTTCAGCGACATGGTTGGCGGTAACAGCGCGCTGGGCTCGCTGTATGCGACCACCAGTGGCGCTGGCAAAACCTACATCAACGGCGCAAAAGTCTTCACCAGCGGCGAGCAGGTCTACACCGGCGCCGTCGAGCTGGGCACTTCGCAGTTCCTGAACGCCGACTTCGAGAACGGCCTGGTCGGCTGGAAGACCTCCATCGCCCAGTTCTTCACCGGCGTCACCGTGGTGGAAGGCGTGGTATCGCCGGATGACCCGACGCTCCCGACTACCTCGCCAACCAACGGCAATGCGCCGAGTGTTTCGCCTGGCGACCAGGGCGACATGAACTACAAACCGCTCACACCGGTCGCCGCCGCTGGCCAGGGCAAGGACGGCGGCGCAGCGCTGTTGCTGGGTACCGAGAACAATTCCAACTGCCTCAACGCGCCCGCCGGTTGCATCATGCGCGGCCCTTCGGTCGTGAGCGAGGGCACGGTTTCGCTGGCGGCAGGGGAAGCGGTCAGTTTTGATTACAAACCGGTCGCGGGCGGCGACACCTACGATGTCTTCGGTTATCTGTTGAACGTCAACACCGGCGAATACCAGATCATCCTGAACGAAACGGGTAACGGTACCGGCGCGGTCAATTGGCAAAGCCATACGGCGACTGCTGACAAGGCCGGCACCTACAAGTTCGTCTTCGTTTCCGGCAGCTTCGACCAGACCGCCGGCAAGCAGGTCGGCGGCTCGCTGTACGTCGACAACATCAAGACCAACACCTCGGGCAGCAAGGGCCTGCAGGGCAGTTCGATCACGTTCAACGGCAGCCTCAACAGCACCGACAACAACCTGGCCATCAAGGCGGACGATATCAACTTCAACGGTGGCGTTGGCAGCGTCACTGGCAACGGCAGCATCGCCTTGGAGACCAACACCCCGAGCAAGAACATTGCCGTGGGCGGCAGCACCGGCGATGCCCCCGGTGCGTTGGAACTGACCGGCACCGACATCGGCGCCTTGGGCGACGGGTTTACCTCCGTCAAGATCGGTGGCGCGGACATGACCGGTGACATCAACGTCATCGAGCAAACCCGCTTCAACGACAGCCTGATCCTCGATGCCGGTACCGGCAACATCCACATCAATGACCAACTGACCGTGGCGGATGCACCGGGCACCGGTAACGACGACAACAAACCGGCTCCGGTGCTGGCGTTGCAAAGCAATGGCGGCAGGATCGACCAGAGCGCTGGCGGTACCATTATTGCCGATGGCCTGGTGCTGTTGGGTAACGGTGCCGTCCATGACCTGGACAACGCCGGCAACGACGTCAACACCATCGCCAGCAACACCGGCACGGTCAGCTTTGCCGATGTCGATGACCTGACCGTTGGCGTGGTGACCATTCCCGACAGCCAGACTCCGGCAAACCCGCAAGGCGTACCGGTTGCCGGCATGACCCAGACCGGCGACTTGAACCTTGTCTCCGACACCCTCACCGTCGGCCAGGCCTTGGTCACCCAGGGCGATACGAGCCTGAGCGCCGACGAAATCGATCTCGCCGCGAGCGTCGCCGGTGGCGGCAGCCTCATCCTGCAGCAGAAGACCGTTGGCCTGGATATCCACCTTGGCGGCAGCGACGATCCGGAAGTGACCGGGCCAAACGATCCGCTGGTGCTGTCCGACGCCGACCTGGCGAACATCCAGGATGGCTTCGACAAGGTCGTCATCGGTAACGACAAGACGCGCAACATCACCGTCGACGACGAGGGCGCGACCTTCAAGGACGACCTGGCCCTGGTCGCCAACGGCGTCCTGGACCTGCTGGGCAATCTGACCCTCAAGGATCCCGAAGGCAGCGATGAAGACGGCACCACCGGCAAGGGCCTGACCCTGAGCGTCGACGCAGGCAAAGGCGCGGCCCAGGCAACTGGCGCGACCATTACCGCAGACGAACTGGCCTTGCGCGGCGAAGGTGATTTCAACCTGGGCAAGGGCGGGCATGACGTGAGTGTCATCGCCGCCGATGTCGGCAGCCTGAAATTCGCTGGCAACGGCGACCTGACGGTGGGCATCGTGGACGGTACCGTGGGGATCACCGCCGATGAGGCGGTCACCCTGAAAACCGATCACGACCTGACGCTGGCCAAAGGCATCACCATCGAAAACGGCCCACGGGACGACGCTAACAATGGCGAAACCCGTGCCGACGACATCATCACCCTGGAAGTAGGGGGCAACACCACCCAGGCCGGCGACGTCGGGGCCAAGCTGGATGCCAGTGGCCTGGTGCTGCTGGGCGGCAACTACGCGCTGAACAATTCGGGCAACGTGATCGGCGATATCGCCAGCGAGGCGGGCAAAGTCCGCTTCAACAACAGCGGCGACCTCAAGGTGGGCACGCTGACCGCGACCCATGCCGACGGCACGCAGACCAGCCTCACCGGCGTGAACAACACGGGTGACGTGAGCATTGGCACCCAAGGCAATCTGGCAATCAACGAAGGGCTCGCCACCAGCGGCAACGTGTTCCTCGATGTCGCTGGCAAAACCACTCAGGACGGCAACGGCAACATCACTGCCGACGGTTTGGCCCTC
>NZ_JBHFJB010000094.1:6851-12266 GCF_057334555.1 Pseudomonas sp. AGC41 | reverse complement strand
CCCCCCCCCCCCCCCGCCACGGGCGTCATGACAAAGACTTGCGTTTGGCCGCCTCGGCACAGATCACCCGCCGACGCGCATCATCCGCCGAGCGCCATTCGCGGATATCTTCCACGTGCCGGAAACAGCCGAGGCAGACCTTCTGCTCATCCAGCTTGCACACGCTGGTGCAAGGGGACGGAACCGCGGGGCTCACGTTGCTGTAGAGCGGCTTGGGTGGTCGCGCCGGGGCTGGCTGGCTCACGCGGTCACAGTCCTTCGAATTCGAGCTCAGCGCCCGCCTGCTGCTTGACGATGCGTTCGAGCATCTCGCCCAATTGCTCTTCGCTCTTGTCGCACATCCAGCGCTCGCTTTCCTCGTCATAGTCGAAGTGAAAACCACCGGACACCGCCGCCAGCCACAGCTGCCGCAAAGGTTCCTGACGGCTGAAGATCAGTTGGCTGCCGTTTTCGAACTTAACCGTCAGCACACCAGCGGAAATTTCCAGGTCGATATCCATGTCGCTGTCGTCGAAGATATCTTCCAGCGTTTGCTGGGTGGTATCGACCAGATCGTGGAAACGGGCTTCAGTCAAACTCATTGCGGCAACCTCGAAAAAATATCGGCTCATGCTCAAGCGCCGCAAGATACGGACGCTTCCCGGTGATTGCAAAGGATATACCGCTTGAGACAACCAGCGCCGCCGGACGGGCGGCCCGTTGCATAGGCAAGCTGACGGGTGGCCGGTATACTCCGGCGCAATTAACGCATTTTCAAGGATTTCGCCATGAAGCGCCTGATCTCTTCCCTTGCTGCGCTCGTCGCGGTTGCCTGCCTTGTGACAGCTTGTGGTCAAAAAGGTCCGCTGTACCTGCCTGATGACAGCAAGTCTCCTGAAGAGCAGGCCAAGTCGTCGCAATCCAAGTCACACGCGCACGACACCCACACCACTTACTAAGGGACTGCCATGGACGCTTTCAACAACCGTGGCGGGGAGCTGTTCGCGGAAGGGGTTGCCCTGTCCGCGATCGCCGAACGTTTCGGCACGCCGACCTACGTCTATTCCCGTGCCCATATCGAAGCCCAGTACCGCACCTTCGCCGATGCCCTCGAAGGCATGCCGCACCTGGTGTGCTTCGCGGTAAAAGCCAACTCGAACCTGGGCGTGCTCAACGTCCTGGCGCGCCTTGGCGCCGGCTTCGACATCGTATCCGGCGGTGAGCTGGAGCGTGTACTGGCCGCGGGCGGCAGCGCCGACAAGATCGTTTTCTCCGGTGTCGGCAAGACCCGCGAAGACATGCGCCGCGCGCTGCAAGTCGGCGTGCATTGCTTCAACATCGAATCGACCGACGAGCTGGAGCGCCTGCAAATCGTCGCCGCCGAGCTGGGCGTGCGCGCACCGGTTTCCCTGCGCGTAAACCCCGACGTCGACGCCGGCACCCACCCGTACATTTCCACCGGCCTGAAGGAAAACAAGTTCGGCATCGCCATTGCCGACGCCGAGGACGTGTACGTACGCGCAGCCCAGCTGCCAAACCTGGAAGTGCTCGGCGTCGATTGCCACATCGGCTCGCAACTGACCACGCTCGAGCCGTTCATCGATGCCCTTGACCGCCTGCTGGCGCTGGTCGACCGCCTCGGCGATTGCGGCATCTATCTGCGTCACATCGACCTGGGCGGCGGTGTCGGCGTGCGTTATCGCGACGAAGAGCCGCCACTGGTGGCCGACTACATCAAGACCGTGCGCGAGCGCCTCGAAGGCCGCGACCTGGCGCTGCTGTTCGAGCCCGGTCGCTACATTGTCGCCAATGCCGGCGTGCTGCTGACCCGGGTCGAGTACCTCAAGCACACCGAGCACAAGGACTTCGCCATCGTTGACGCGGCCATGAACGACCTGATCCGCCCGGCGCTGTACCAGGCCTGGATGGATGTCACCGCGGTGCGCCCACGCGATACCGCGGCCCGCGCCTACGACATCGTCGGGCCGATCTGCGAAACCGGTGACTTCCTGGCCAAGGGTCGGGAGCTGGCGCTGGAAGAAGGCGATCTGCTGGCCGTGCATTCGGCGGGTGCCTACGGGTTTGTCATGAGTTCCAACTACAACACCCGCGGCCGTTGCGCCGAGGTGCTGGTGGACGGTGATCAGGCATTCGAAGTGCGCCGCCGCGAGACGGTAGCCGAGCTGTTTGCCGGCGAAAGCCTGTTGCCGGAGTAATCCCATGCTGCTGCGTTTTACCAAGATGCACGGCCTGGGCAACGACTTCATGGTCCTCGACCTGGTCAGCCAGCACGCGCACATCCTGCCCAAGCACGCCAAGCAATGGGGCGACCGGCACACCGGTATCGGTTTCGACCAGTTGCTGATCGTCGAGGCGCCGAACAACCCGGACGTGGATTTCCGCTACCGGATCTTCAATGCCGACGGTTCCGAGGTGGAGCAATGCGGCAACGGTGCGCGCTGCTTCGCCCGCTTCGTGCTGGACAAGCGCTTGACTGCCAAACGGCAGATTCGCGTCGAGACCAAAAGCGGCATCATCGAGCTGGATGTCCGCAGCGACGGCCAGATCGGCGTCAACATGGGTGCCCCACGCCTGGTTCCGGCGGATATTCCGTTCCAGGCACCGGCCCAGGCCCTGAGCTATTCCGTCGATGTCGACGGTACGCCGGTCGAACTGGCGGCGGTGTCCATGGGCAACCCCCATGCCGTGCTGCGGGTGGATGATATAAACAGTGCGCCCGTGCACGAACTGGGGCCGAAGATCGAGCATCATCCACGCTTCCCGGCGCGGGTGAACGTCGGCTTCCTGCAGGTCATCGATCGGCATCGCGCGCAACTGCGCGTCTGGGAGCGCGGCGCCGGGGAAACCCAGGCTTGCGGCACCGGCGCCTGCGCTGCGGCCGTCGCCGCGATCAGCCAGGGGTGGATGGATTCGCCCTTGCTGATCGACCTGCCCGGCGGGCGCCTGTCCATCGAATGGGCAGGCCCTGGCCAACCGGTGATGATGACCGGCCCGGCCGTACGTGTATACGAAGGACAAGTTCGTCTTTGAGTGAGCCAAACCATGACCGATAAGCCTCAGGTTCCAGCCCCGCAGCCCGACGAGTCCCCGAGCCAGAACCCGGAAGCCGCAGCCGTGGCCGCTTACCTGGAGGCCCATCCGGACTTTTTCGTCGAGCATGAAGACCTGCTTTCGACGATGCGCATCCCCCACCGGCGCGGAGATACCGTGTCGCTGGTGGAGCATCAGATGAAGATCCTGCGCGAACGCAACATCGAAATGCGCCACCGCCTTTCGCACCTGATGGACGTGGCGCGCGACAACGACCGGCTCTTCGACAAGACCCGTCGCTTGATCCTCGCCTTGATGGACGCCAGCACCCTGGAAGACCTGGTGATGAGCGTCGAGGACAGCCTGCGCCAGGACTTCCAGGTGCCTTTTGTCAGCCTCATCCTGTTTGGCGACAACGCCATGCCGGTGGGTCGCTGGGTGACTCACGCCGAAGCGCAGACCGCCATCGGCGGCCTGCTCACGGAAAACAAAAGCGTCAGCGGCAGCCTGCGCGAACATGAGCTGGACTTCCTGTTCGGCGAAGAACAACGCAAGCAGATCGGCTCCACAGCGGTCGTCGCCATCGCCCACCAAGGCGTGCACGGCGTGCTGGCCATTGCCAGCCGGGATCCGCAGCACTACAAGAGCTCGGTCGGCACACTGTTTCTGAGCTATATCGCCGAAGTCACCGGCCGCGTGCTGCCACGGGTTGCCGGTTCACTGCGCTCGGTACGCTGACGATGGAACGGCAACTGGACGCCTACTGCGAGCACCTGCGCAGTGAGCGCCAGGTGTCGCCGCACACCTTGTCGGCCTATCGTCGCGACCTCGAAAAGGTGCTGGGCTGGTGCCAGAAACAGAATATCGGCAGCTGGTCGGCCCTGGATATCCAGCGCCTGCGCAGCCTGATCGCCCGCCTGCATCAACAAGGGCAATCCTCCCGCAGCCTGGCGCGACTGTTGTCGGCGGTGCGCGGCTTGTACCAGTACCTCAACCGTGAAGGCCTCTGCGACCACGACCCGGCCACCGGCCTGGCACCGCCCAAGGGCGAGCGCCGGTTGCCCAAGACGCTCGACACCGACCGCGCCTTGCAGCTGTTGGAAGGCGCCGTCGAGGATGACTTCCTGGCGCGACGGGACCAGGCGATCCTGGAGTTGTTCTATTCCTCGGGCCTGCGGCTTTCGGAACTGACCGGGCTGAACCTGGAACAACTGGACCTGGCCGACGGCATGGTCCAGGTACACGGCAAGGGCAGCAAGACCCGCCTGCTGCCTATCGGCCGCAAGGCCCGCGAAGCCCTGGACTTGTGGCTGCCGCTGAGGGCACTGGCCAACCCGGCCGATGACGCAGTCTTCATCAGCCAGCAAGGCCGGCGCCTCGGGCCGCGGGCGATACAACTGCGAGTCAAGGCTGCCGGTGAACGCGAGCTCGGACAGAACCTGCACCCGCACATGTTGCGGCACTCGTTCGCCAGCCACCTGCTCGAATCGTCCCAGGACCTGCGTGCCGTCCAGGAACTGCTCGGCCACTCGGACATAAAAACCACCCAGATCTATACCCATCTGGATTTCCAACACCTGGCGACGGTCTATGACAGGGCCCACCCCAGGGCCAAACGCATCAAGGGCGACGAATCATGACCATCGAACTCATCACTTTCGACCTGGACGACACCCTGTGGGACACCGCCCCGGTGATCGCCAGCGCCGAAGCCGTATTACGCCAGTGGCTGACCGATAACGCAGCGGACCTGGGCGACTTTACGGTGGAGCGCTTGTGGGCTATCCGCACGCAAGTGCTCAGCGAAGAGCCGGACCTCAAGCACCGCATCAGCGCCTTGCGCCGACGCGTGCTGTTCCGGGCGCTGCAAGACGCCGGCTACGACCAATGGCGGGCTTCGGAGCTGGCAGACCAGGGTTTCGAGGCCTTCCTGCATGCACGCCATCAACTGGAGGTCTTTCCCGAGGTGCAGCCGACCCTGGAATTGCTCGCCAATGATTACGCCCTTGGCGTCGTCACCAATGGCAATGCCGACGTGCGGCGCCTGGGGCTGGCGGATTACTTCAAGTTCGCCCTGTGCGCCGAGGACATCGGCATCGCCAAGCCCGACGCCCGGCTGTTCCACGAAGCCCTGCAACGCGGCGGCGCCACCGCGCAGACCGCCGTGCACATCGGCGATCACCCGGGCGACGACATCGCCGGCGCCCAACAAGCCGGCCTGCGGGCGGTATGGTACAACCCGACAGGCAAGGCGTGGGCTGCCGACCATGCGCCGGATGCAGAAATCCGCAGCCTGACCGAACTGCCAGGGTTGTTGGCAGGATGGCATAACCCGCGCTGAGCCCTCCCGGCAACCACAACGCCACCTGTGTGGGGGGGGGGGGG
>NZ_JBHFJB010000094.1:0-6775 GCF_057334555.1 Pseudomonas sp. AGC41 | reverse complement strand
CCCCCCCACAAGTGCCTGCCCTGGACACCTGATCCGCACCCATGAAAAAGCCCGCAGCGACGGCGGGCTTTTTCAGCAAGCAAGGGCAGATACTCAGATCGGGCGGCTGCCGTACTTGTTGTCAGGCTTCTTGGGCGGATCGGCGACCACATTGGCCTCCACTTCCTGCACCTTGCCACCCCGGGCCAGGAATTCCTCCATGGCCTTGGCGAGCGCATCACGCTCCTTGTTCTTGGCCTCTACGCTCGGCAACTCGTCGACCGATACCGCCGCCTTGGCCTTGCCTTTGGCGGTCGGGACCGGAACATCGGCACCGTCATCGTCAGCGACGTCTTCAGCCGCCGCTTCCAAGCCTTCTTCGGCCTCGTCTTCATCACCTACTTCGAGGTCGTCGTTTTCCAGATCATCGTCGCTCATGTTCTACCTCATGACTTGCGAAAAGCAGATTAGTTATAGCCCAGCTTCACCATCTGTCGAAGGCTGCCAGAAAAAATTCAACATCCGCCAACCATCAGCGGTCATGCCCCTTCACCGTGCAAGGTGGCGAGGACTTTACGAGGACCGCCATGATCACGGTGCTCGCCCAGATAAACACCTTGCCAGGTACCCAACGCCAACCGTCCCGCCGTCACCGGAAGACTGAGCTGACATCCCAGCACGCTGGCCTTGAAGTGCGCCGGGAGGTCGTCCAGGCCTTCGTCGTTGTGCTCATAGTCGGCGGTTCCTTGTGGGATCAGCCGATTGAAAAATCGTTCGAAGTCTCGACGTACCGCCGGATCAGCGTTCTCGTTGATGGTCAGCGAGGCCGAGGTGTGCTGCAGCCACAGATGCAACAGACCGACACGACATGCCTTGAGTTCAGGCAGGCCGGCGAGCAACTCGTCCGTCACCAGATGAAAGCCCCGGGGCCTTGCCCGCAGGGTTATCAGCGTCTGTTGCCACATACAGTTCTCCGCACGTTCGGCGCGCATTCTAGCGCGCTCAGGGAAAAAACAAAGGGCCTAATATTCCTGCTTTCCTGTAAGTCTTTGGCGGTAGAAAAACCCGTGTCGCATACACAACAAAAGGCGTCGGAAAAACCAGCACGCCCTGTGAGCAATGACAAATTCCAGACAAAAAAATGCCCGGCGAACCGGGCATTTTTTATTAGAGCGCGATTACAGGTTGTAACCACGTTCGTTGTGCTGGGCCAGGTCCAGGCCCACGGCCTCTTCTTCTTCGGAGACCCGCAGACCCATGACGGCGTCGAGGACCTTGAGGATGATGAAGGTGACAACCGCCGTGTAGATCACGGTGAAGCCTACGCCTTTGAACTGAATCCACACTTGCGCACCGATATCGGTCACGGTGCCGAAGCCGCCCAGGGCCGGCGCTGCGAACACACCGGTCAGGATGGCGCCGAGGATACCGCCGATGCCATGCACGCCAAAGGCGTCCAAGGAGTCGTCATAGCCAAGCTTGCGCTTGAGGGTGGTGGCGCAGAAGAAGCACACCACGCCCGCCGCCAGACCGATGACCAGGGCGCCCATCGGGCCCACGGTGCCGGCAGCCGGGGTGATTGCAACCAGGCCGGCCACGACGCCCGAGGCGATGCCCAGTGCGCTTGGCTTACCGTGGGTGATCCACTCGGCGAACATCCAGCCCAGCGCGGCGGCGGCAGTGGCGATCTGGGTGACCAGCATCGCCATGCCGGCGGTGCCGTTGGCCGCAACGGCGGAGCCTGCGTTGAAACCGAACCAGCCCACCCACAGCATGGCCGCGCCCATCAGGGTGTAACCGAGGTTGTGCGGCGCCATCGGCGTGGTCGGGAAGCCTTTGCGCTTGCCCAACACCAGGCACGCCACCAGGCCTGCGATACCGGCATTGATGTGCACCACGGTGCCACCGGCGAAGTCCAGTACGCCCCAGTCCCACATCAGGCCGCCATTGCCGGACCAGACCATGTGCGCGATCGGCGCATACACCAGCGTGAACCACACGCCCATGAAGATCAGCATGGCGGAGAACTTCATCCGCTCGGCGAACGCGCCGACGATCAGGGCTGGGGTGATGATCGCGAAAGTCATCTGGAAGGTGATGAAGACTGCTTCAGGGAACAACGCCGCCGGGCCAGTGATGCTGGCCGGGGTAACGCCCGCCAGGAACGCTTTGCCCAGGCCGCCGATGAAGGAGTTGAAGTTGACGACGCCCTGCTCCATGCCAGTGGTGTCGAACGCGATGCTGTAGCCATAGATGACCCAGAGCACGCTGATCAGACCGGTAATGGCGAAGCACTGCATCATCACGGAAAGAATGTTTTTCGACCGAACCATGCCGCCGTAGAACAGCGCAAGGCCAGGAATGGTCATGAACAGTACAAGAATCGTGGCCGTCAGCATCCAGGCGGTGTCGCCGGAATTGAGGACTGGGGCTGCCGCTTCTTCTGCCATGGCCAGGCCAGGCATTACGAAGGACAACAGGGCTCCTAGCCCTGCGAATTTACGCAGAGTCATATTGTTTTCTCCTGGGGCGTTGGGGTTTGGCGGCTTAGATAGCGTCGGTATCGGTTTCGCCGGTACGGATGCGGATAGCCTGTTCCAGATTGACCACGAAGATCTTTCCGTCACCAATCTTGCCGGTGTTGGCGGCCTTGGTAATCGCCTCGATGACCCGATCAAGATCCTTGTCGTCGATGGCGACGTCGATCTTCACCTTGGGCAGGAAATCGACCACGTATTCCGCGCCGCGATACAGCTCGGTGTGACCTTTCTGCCGCCCGAAGCCTTTGACTTCAGTAACGGTAATGCCCTGCACGCCGATTTCGGACAGCGACTCGCGCACGTCGTCCAACTTGAACGGCTTGATGATGGCAGTGACTAGCTTCATGAAACTCTCTCCCGAATTGGTGGACTTGCCCCAGGAAAACAAACCCGACTCAAGTCTAAGCGCAGTGCCTGGCTTTGTAACGCGTCGTCGGCCCAAGTTGCCCGACCAGCGCCAGCTGACTACTCCTGACGAAACTCCCCGCTCCGCCTGCTGCACTGCATTCGTCACAGCGACTGCTTCAGTGCATGGGTCACCAGCCACTAAGCAGAAAGCTTGCCATCTGTGCCCAACCCCCCGGATATCAACCCTTTCCCCTCCGCGCCCGCCCGGGACGCGCCACGAACCGGAGCGATACGCACAACAACGGTGCGGCAGCGCCTGGCACCGTGCGCGAAAAGCGTGCACCCGCGCCTGGCGAATTGACTATAGACCCTGCGTGATACACTGCCCGCCATCGTTTCCAGGACACCTGCCATGCTCGCCCCCAAAGATCTCCTCGACGCCCTGAGCGGCCACGCTTCTCGCCTCTTGAGCGGCGATACCCCTCTGCCCAAAAGCGAAATCGAAAGCCAGTTCAAGGCTCTATTGCAAAGCGGGTTCAGCAAGCTGGACCTGGTCAGCCGGGAAGAATTCGACAGTCAGATGGTAGTGCTGGCCCGAACTCGGGCGCGGTTGGAGAGTCTGGAGGCGAAGGTGGCGGAGTTGGAGGCGAGGCTGGATCCGCCTGCGCAATAACGTGCACTTCCTCTACGCATCGCCGCAACGCCGGGCATGCCCTTCGCCGCGATGACTCCGGTGCCACCTGCGTGCGGCACCGGACGACGGCACAAACCCGCGTCGAGCGCGTAATGTCAGCACAATCGTCGTGAAAGGGGTGGTCGTGCAGGGGCTTGTCGAGGTGCCGGGTGCATAAAACCGTAGTGAAATCGGGCACGAAGCAGCACTGATTCAAGTCTGGCGCAACATCTTGCCAACCTTTTCCCTTCGATTCGCCATAACCAAACGGCTCCCCGCAACTAACCTTCAAGAACCGCAGGATGCGGTCCTCTCTACCACTCAAGGAACGATTTCATGTCACTCGCCATCGTTCACAGCCGCGCCCAGGTTGGCGTCGAAGCACCCGCTGTCACCGTCGAGGTCCATCTTGCCAATGGCTTGCCGTCGCTGACCATGGTCGGCCTGCCCGAGGCGGCAGTGAAGGAAAGCAAGGACCGGGTGCGCAGTGCGATCATCAACTCAGGGCTCAGCTTTCCGGCGCGGCGCATCACCCTGAACCTGGCGCCAGCGGACCTGCCCAAGGACGGCGGGCGGTTCGACCTGGCGATTGCCCTTGGCATCCTGTCGGCCAGCGTGCAGGTGCCGACGCTGATGCTGGACGACGTCGAATGCCTCGGCGAGCTGGCGTTGTCCGGGGCGGTACGACCGGTACGCGGGGTATTGCCGGCGGCGCTGGCGGCGCGCAAGGCTGGACGGATGCTGGTGGTGCCGTGGGCGAATGCCGAGGAAGCCTGCCTGGCGTCGGGACTGAAAGTGATCGCAGTGCATCACCTGCTCGAAGCGGTGGCGCATTTCAATGGCCATACTCCGGTCGAACCCTTTGTTTCCAATGGCCTGCTCTCGGCCAGCAAGCCCTATCCCGATCTCAGTGAAGTCCAGGGGCAGGCCGGGGCCAAGCGCGCGTTGCTGATCGCGGCAGCAGGAGCCCATAACCTGTTGTTCAGCGGCCCACCTGGCACCGGCAAGACGTTGCTGGCGAGCCGCTTGCCGGGGTTATTGCCGCCCTTGGCCGAAAGCGAAGCCCTGGAAGTCGCGGCGATCCAGTCGGTCGCCAGTTGCGTGCCGTTGAGCCATTGGCCACAACGTCCGTTCCGCCAGCCGCATCATTCGGCGTCCGGCCCGGCGCTGGTGGGCGGTGGGTCCAAGCCGCAACCGGGAGAAATCACCCTTGCTCATCATGGCGTGCTGTTTCTGGATGAATTGCCGGAATTCGACCGCAAGGTGCTGGAAGTGCTGAGAGAACCGTTGGAGTCAGGGCACATCGTGATTTCCCGGGCGCGGGACCGGGTGCGCTTTCCGGCGCGCTTCCAGCTGGTGGCGGCGATGAATCCCTGCCCCTGTGGCTATCTTGGCGAGCCCAGTGGTCGTTGCTCCTGCACACCGGACATGGTGCAGCGTTACCGCAACAAATTGTCCGGCCCGCTGCTCGACCGGATCGACCTGCACCTGACCGTGGCCCGGGAAGCCACGGCACTGAACCCCAAGAGCGAACCCGGGGACGATACCGCCACCGCTGCCGAACGGGTGGCCGATGCCCGTGAACGCCAGCAAACACGCCAGGGCTGTGCCAACGCGTTCCTGGACCTGCCAGGCCTGCGTCGGCATTGCAAACTGGCCACCACCGACGAAGCCTGGCTGGAAACCGCTTGCGAACGGCTGACCCTGTCGCTGCGAGCCGCTCATCGCCTGCTCAAAGTCGCCCGGACATTGGCCGACCTTGAGCAAACGGAGCGAATCAGCCGCGAACATCTGGCCGAAGCCCTGCAGTATCGCCCCGCCACGGTTTGAACCGCTTACGGCTTGCTCAGGTCCACCAGCGGGGCATCGCGCACCTCGGTTTTCCGATCGCCCTGGATGTCTTCGATGCGCTTGAGCGCCTTGTCTACGGCAGCCTTGTCCGCCAACAGGCTGTAATGGATCTGGAACTGCTTGCGCTCTTTCGGCGCGATAGTCGGCACCAGGCCCAGTGGTCGCTGATAGCGACGGTTGTAGGAGAAACTGGTGCCCGGCTCCAGGCCGGTCACGTAGCCCTGGCCTTGGGTATCGGTGTTTTTCCACAGGGAAAATACCGGAAGCGTCCCGGTGTTGAAGCCCACCGACACGCCGAGGCTACCGGCCTTGTTGTGCAATACGGTCAGCGTATCGCCCTTGGCGTCGGCATAAGGCACGACGTTGTAGACGGTTTCGTCGTAGTCCTTGGTTGGGGCACGGTAGGTTTGCCAGTCCTTCAGGTCGCCCTTGGCCTTGTCGTTGAACGGCGACACCTGTTTGACCGGTGCTGCGAAGCGCGCATCCTGCTCCAGGAACGGCGTACTGAAGTTGCTGTGATAGAGCGCCTGGTATTCCTTCGGATAGTCGCCATTGTTGGTCAGCGTGTCGCTGAGCGCGAAGGTCACGCTGCCGGGTTCGGTGACCAGCTCGGTCTGCACCGAAAAGTCGATTTTCTTGAACGCCTGTTCCTTCAGCTCGCCTCGCAGCGTGATCGCGTAGGGCGGTTTTTCATCGATGTGCAGGGTGACTTTGTTCGCCGGGATGTTGGCCGCGCGGCCGTGCAAGGTCAGCAGCTCGCCATTGTCCATGCCCGGATGACCGACCCATTCGTAGCCGCAGCGGGTGACCAGCTCGTTGAATCCTTCGAGCCAGCCCAGGCCGCCCCGGCCATTGAGCTCGATGAACGCCGGATTGACCACTTCCTTGACCGGCGAATCCCACCCCATGCGGACACCGCCGACCGAGGCCTGCAGCACATTCATACCGCGAGTCGGGACGACCGAGAGTTTCATCGTGCCGTTGTCGATATCAACGATGCTGACGCCTTCCTGGCGGCCGCCGTGCAGGGTGCGCATCGTCACGGAAAACGGTTTGTCGGTCTTCACACCGAGCTGCTGGCTGGTGATTTGCCAGGACTGGGCGGCCTTGTCGGTATCGAGCAGGACATAATCCCAGGCCATGGCGTGGGACGCAGCACCGAGGGCGCCGAGGGCAATGAGGAGTTTGAGCGAAGTCATGGAAACGACCTTTTATTGGAGTTGTGCGGTTTTTATAGACTTGAAGAAACGTTTCAGCAAGCCGAAAAACAGCAATCAACCTCAAAAAGGAAGGCGACTACAGAATTAGAGAGATTTTTGTGGGAGCGAGCCTGCTCGCGAAAGCGGTGGGTCAGCTGACAGCGATGTGGCTGGAAGGCCGCCTT
>NZ_JBHFJB010000093.1:0-7739 GCF_057334555.1 Pseudomonas sp. AGC41 | reverse complement strand
CCCCCCCCCGCCACAGATGCGATGCGGCTCGGCCGGATTCTTAGAACAGGCTTTGCACCTGCTCCAGCACCGCGCGGTTCATCTGGCCGGTGTGGGTGTGCAGGCTTACATAACTTTCGAGCATGTCCAGCTTGGTGTCGAGCAGGTCCCGGCGGGCCTGGAACAGACGTTGCTGGGCATCGAGGATGTCCACCGTCGAACGCACGCCGCCCTGGAAGCCCTTCTCGGTCGACGTCAGCGCCCGCTGGTTGGATTCCACCGCCCGTAGCATCGCCTTGCTCTTGGCGAAGCCCGCCACCACGCCCAGGTAATCGGTTTCGATGGCCTCGGCCAGTTCCTGTCGCTGCACGTCATAATCGGACTGCGCCCCGGCCAGCTGGGCCTCGGCCTTGGCCACCGACGCGCGCACCGCGCCGCCGCGATACAAGGGGATATCCAGCTGCACCCCGACGTAGTAGGTGTCCTGGCGCGGATCGAGCTCCTGGTACTGGCGGGTTTCCCGACGGGTCAACTGAGTGGTCAGCGACAATGTCGGATAATGCCCGGCCCGCTGGCTGTCGGCCTGGGCCTCGGCGACTTTTACCGCCGCCAACCGCGCCGCCAGCTCCGGACTGGCCTCACGGGCAATCGTCGTCCAATACGGCAGGTCCTGCTCCGGCGGGATCGGGCTGCCAGCGGGAAGTTCTTCGCGCATCGCCTGGATGTCGTCGATCGGCACGCTGGCCCGCCCCGACAGTGCTCGCAGCGCGGCCACGCGGCGGGCCTGGGCTTCGGTTTCCTGAGCCTCGACCAGATCGAGCCGGGCCTGGGCCTCGTCGATGTCGGTGATCGCTCCCTGGCCGCCCTCATAGAGCTTTTTACTCTGGAGGACCAAGCCGCTGATAGCGGCTTTCTGCTGGGCGATCAGCTTGAGTTCGTTCTCGGCCCGGGCCACGTCGAAATAGCCCTTGGCGACCCGATCAAACAGTGTCTGGCCGGCCACGTCGAATTGTTGGCTTCCCAGCGCGCCCCGCGCCTTGCCTTCCTGATAAGCCGCCCAACGCCCCTTGTCGTAGAGCGCCTGCTGCGCCGCCAGGGTCACACTGTTCGCCTGGTAATCGTTGCTGTTGACATAACTGCTGTCGTCGCCGCCATCGGTACGCCCGCCATAGCCATAACGCGACGATAGCGACACTTGCGGATAAAGACCGCCACGGCCGATCGCCTCCTCCTGCCGCGACGCATCGTAGGCGTGGGTCGCCGCCTGCAAGGTCGGATCGTTGAGGCGCGAGGCATCGTAGGCGGCGATCAGGCTCAGCCCCCCCTCCGCCGCCCAGACGGGGCCGATCAGCGCCCAACTGGTACACAGGCTCAACAGCACACGGGCGCCGTAACGGCAACGGTCGGTCATGCTCATTCCTCTTTGAAGGCCGCCAGCAAGCGTTCGCGCAAAGGTTTCATCAGGTAGTTCATCAAGGTCCGTTCGCCGGTCACCACGGTGACATCGGCAAGCATGCCGGGGCGCACCAGCAGCCCGGCGCTCTGCAGCGAAACGACGGTGTCGGCGGGAATCTCGACCTTGGCGGAGAAGTACGGCTGGTGGGTCTGCTGGTCGATCAACTGGTCCGCCGACACGGTGGTGACCGTGCCGGTCACGGTCGGCGTATCCACCCGTTGCAGCGCGGTGAAATGAACATGCACCGGCAGTCCCGGGCGAAGCTTGTTGGCCATCAATGGCTCGAAGCGCGCGGTAATCGCCATCGGCGCATCCAGCGGCACTACCTGCATCAGCGTCTGCCCAGCCTGAGCGACCCCGCCGACCGTATGGATCGACACGTCCATGACCTGCCCCGCAACCGGCGCGCGGATCGCCCCGTTATCCACTTCAAACTGCAAGGCGCGGATCTGATCGGCATAACCGGCGGCCTCGGCCGAAACCTCGCTGAGTTGGGTTTCGGCATCGCGCCGGAATTCTTGCTGCGCCTGCAAGGCCTTGAGCCGGCTTTCGTTGATTGCCTGGCGCGTGCGGCCGACATCGCCAATGCCGGAAGCGATCTGCCCGGCCAGTTGCGCCGCGTTGCGCTCGGCCTCGAAGAGTTTGTTGCGCGGCACGTAGCCTTCCCGGGCCAGCTCGCGCAAACCTTCAAGCTCTTGCTGCTGAAAACGCATCTGCGCGTCGTAGTTGCGCTTGACCCCTTCATAGCCCTGCAACTGTTGCTGCAAGGCGCCGACTTCATGTTCGATGATCTGCAGGCGGCTGCCCAACTCGGCACGGCGCGTCAGGAACAGCTGCTTCTGCAGCGCCATGGCCGCCTTGACGCGCGGCTCCTCGGCGCGCTCCAACAGTTGCGCCGGCCACTGGATTTCATCGGCGCCCAGGCGCTCGGCCATCAAGCGCGCCTCGATGCTGCGGTCATTGAGCAGCTTGCCCAGGGTCACGTCCAACTGCGCTTGCGCCTGCACCGTGTTGAGCTGCACCAACAACTGGCCCTGGCTGACGCGGTCGCCGTCGCTGACCAGCAGCTTTTCCACGACCCCGCCCACCAGCGATTGCACAGCCTTGCGCTCGCCCGCCACCACCACGGTGCCGCTGCCAACCACTCCCTGGTCGAGCGGCGCCAGGCACGCCCAAAGCAGGAAACCGCCCAGGGTCAGGGCGAGGAAGACCACGCCGTAACGCGCCGCGCCGCCGGCATCGGTACTGGCGCTGGGCAGCGTGTTGCTGCTGAGCACGCTCAAGCCGTGGTCGCCTTGGGCCGGAGTCGCCGGTTTCAAATCACGCATCTTTACCCGCCTCGCGCACGGCCGTCGGCCTTGGGCCTGGCATCAGCGCCTTGAGCACTCGGTCGCGCGGGCCAAACGCCTGTTGGGTACCGTCCTTGAGCACCAGGATGTGATCAACCACCGCCAACACGTTGGGCCGGTGGGTGATCAACACCACGGTGCTGCCGGCGGCCTTGAGCACGCCGATAGCCTGCACCAGCGCCAGTTCTCCGGCTTCATCGAGATTGGAATTGGGCTCGTCGAGGACGATCAGCGAAGGGCTGCCATAAAGCGCCCGGGCCAGGCCCAGGCGTTGCTTCTGTCCGCCGGACAGGCCAAGCCCGCCGGGGCCCAGCGGCGTGTCGTAGCCCTTGGGGAATCTCAGGATCATTTCGTGAATGCCCGCGTGACGACTGGCGGCGATGATCTTGTCGGCGTCCTGCTCGCCGAAACGGGCGATATTGTCGGCCACAGTGCCATCGAACAGCTCGATGTCCTGGGGCAGATAACCAAGGTACGGGCCCAGGGCGTCATGGGACCACTGGCTGATCTCGGCATCGTCCAGCCGCACCGAGCCACCCATGGCCGGCCACACGCCAACCAATGCCCGAGCCAAGGTCGATTTGCCGCTGGCGCTGGGCCCGACCACCGCCAGCACCTCGCCCTTGTCCAGGCTGAAATTGATGCCGCGCAGGAGCGGCTGCGACGCACCGGGCGGCCCCACGTAGAGCTGCTCCAGGCGCACCGCGCCGGTTGGCGGTGGCAACGGCATGCGCAGGCGATCGCGAGGATGTTGCGCGAGCAGCTGGCTCAGGCGCTGGTAACTCTGGCGACCGGCGTTGAATTGCTTCCACGAACCGATGGCGATTTCCACCGGCGCCAGGGCACGCCCCAGCAACAGCGACATGGCAATCATCATGCCCGCCGACAATTGCCCTTCGAGTACCAGCAGCGCCCCCAGCCCCAAGGCCAGGGACTGGCCGGAAATCCGCACGAAACGGGTCGCCGAGGTAATACGCGCGCCGCGATCACTGGCATGCGCCTGCGCGGCGATGATCCGTTGCTGTAGGAGACTCCAGCGCTGGCGCAGCGGCCCGAGCATGCCCAAGGCCTGGATGACCTCGGCATTCTGCAGGGTGCTGTTGACGTAGACCGACGATTGCACGCCCAGCCGATTGGCCTCCCCCAGGCGCGTGCGGGTCGCCAGCTCGCCCCAGAGTGCCAAGCCGACCAGCAACGCTGCGAGGATCAGGGTCAGCACGCCGAACCAAGGGTGGAAGATGAACGCCACCAGCAGGAAAATCGGCAACCACGGTGCATCGAGCAAGGCGATCAGGCCTTGGCCGGTAATCAGTTGGCGCAAGGTGGCCAGGTCACTCAACACCTGCGCCGGGTTGGCGTTGTGCTCGCGCAGGCTGCGGGCGAACGCCGCATCGAAAATCCGCTCGCCCAAGGCATCGTCCAGCCCGGCGCTCATGCGGATCATCACTTCGCCACGCACCCACTCGATCAACGCACTGAACATGAACAGCCCGAGAGCGATCAAGGTGAGCATGAACAGCGTGGTTTCGTTGCGACTGGTGAGGACCCGATCGTAGACCTGCATCATGTACAGCGATGGCACCAGCACCAGCAGATTGATCACGCCGCTGAAGAGGGCCAGCGACCAGAATACCCGGCGATAACTCAACAAAGCGGCGTCGATGTCATGCCGAGGATCAAGAAAAAAACCCATAGAGAATCAACCCGCAAAAGGAATAAACGGTCCCGGCGCAATCCATTGCGAGCTATCTGCCTTGAGGCGTCAGAAAAAAAGCGCCATGTAGCTGACATTGTCGCCATCGGTGGCGAACGTCGGCGCTACGGGCGCCAAGTACTGACAACGTAAGCAAGGGTTAGTTGCCGGAGGGAGTTTGGGTTTTTAGGGATCAGTAACGGAAGGGGCTGCTGCGCAGCCCAGCGGGAGCAAGCTCCCTCGCCACGGGAATGTCTTAGGCCGAGAGTCTATGGAGGCTAGCCGAGGGAAACCGCCTCTTCAGGCTGCGGCGCTTGCCGCGAAGTCACCAGGCCGATAAAGGAAATGACCAAGGCCAGGCCAAGGGTGGTGCTCACTTCGCTGCGGTGCTCGGGGGTCACCATCATCACCGCCAGGGCCGCGCAGATAAACAGGATCACCGCCCAGGTCAGCCAGGGGAACAACCACATGCGAAAGCCCAGCTCGACGCCCTGGCGAAGCAGCTTGCGGCGCATGCGCAACTGGGACACGGCGATCGCCAGGTACACCAGCAAGGCGATGGCGCCGGAGCTCGCGAGCAGGAACTGGAACAACCCGGCCGGCATGAAGTAGCTGAACAAGGTGATACCCAAGCCCAATACCGTACTGGCTACCACCGCCGCCCGGGGCACGCCAGCGGACGAAGTCACTTCCACCGCCCTCGGCGCATCCCCACGCCGGCCGAGGGAATAGAGCATGCGTGAAGCAATGTAGATCGAGGAGTTCATGCAACTGGCCACGGCGATCAATACCACCACGTCCACCATGAATTTGGCGTGGGGAATGTTCATCAACTCCAGTGCCCGCTGGTAGGAGCCCACCGAGGCCAGGAGCGGATCGTTCCAGGGCACCACGGAAATCACCACGAAAATCGACAGCAGGTAAAACACGCCGATGCGCCAGATCACCGATCGCGTGGCCTTGGCGATGTTCTGTGCCGGGTTGCTGGACTCGGCGGCGGCAATCGTCACCGCCTCCGTACCAATGAAACTGAACATGATGGTGATGAAGGCCCCGACCACGGCTGACAAGCCATTGGGCGCGAACCCGCCATGCTCTTCCATCAAGCGACTCAAGCCGCTGGCTTCGCGCTCCGGAATCCAGCCCATCAGCACGGCGAATCCCAGGGAGATGAAACCGATGATCGCGATGACCTTGGCCATGGCGAACCAGAACTCGAACTCACCGTATTTGGACACGCTGAACAGATTGGTCACGGCCAGGGCAATGATCGACACCGAGGCAAACAGCCAGGCATCAACGGAGGGAAACCACTGGTTGAGTACATGACCGGCGGCGAGCGCCTCGATGGGAATCACCAGCACCCAGAACCACCAGTACAACCAACCGATGGTGAAGCCTGCCCAGCGCCCGACCGCCTGGTCGGCGTAGGTGGAGAACGAGCCGGTATCCGGTCGGGCTACCGCCATTTCGCCAAGCATGCGCATGACAAGCACCACCAGCAGACCGGAAAAAAGATAAGCCAACATGACGGCCGGACCGGCAGCGGCGATCGCATGGCCCGAGCCGACAAACAGGCCGGCGCCGATGATCCCGGCGATTGAAAGCATGGTGACGTGACGAGGCTTGAAGCCCTGCGCCAAGTGGCCGTTCGAATCCTTGAAGCTCGGGCTGGTCATGGTTTTTTATTCTCTTATCGACATTGAGGCGTGTCGAGGGAACGTCGGTGCTGCTGGTATCGCTCCTCCTCAAAGCGGCACACCCTGGATGTCTGATCCGTCCCTCGCGAATTGGGCTCTGCAGTAAAGTTGAGCCACGTTACTCGCCTACACTCCCGAGTTAGTTACCTGTGAGCGCCGCCTTTTTGCCTGATCTCGCCAAACCCGGTGCTGGTAGAAGCTCTGCGGCTGACGACGTTTCCGCGGGCAGACCGAAGTCCTGATCGAAACGCGCCTGCCCAAGGCGGCCCATCGCCTTAAGCATATAACTCTATGTTATTTGTTTTATTTTTTTTAGATCATTTAGATTAAGCCTTAAGCCCAATGGCTTCGCACGGTGATACCACCAAGGAGCGTTGGTCCTCACCCCATCATCAGCGCACTCTCATAAACGGGCCACCGTCATGCAGCTTCTCACGCTTCCTCCCTCCCCCGGCCTGGCTACCTCAATCCGCGCCACGGCCCAAGTGTTCGCCGATCCCAGCTCCCAGGCACTGCTGACGCACTTGCAGCAAGTCGCGCCCAGTGACGCCAGCGTGTTGATCATCGGCCAGACCGGCACCGGAAAGGAGCTGGTCGCCCGCCACGTCCATAACCTCAGTGCTCGACGCGACAAGCCGTTCGTGGCGGTGAACTGCGGCGCGTTTTCCGAGACGCTGGTGGAGGCCGAGTTGTTCGGCCATGAAAAAGGCGCGTTCACCGGCGCCTTGACGGCCAAGGCCGGGTGGTTTGAAGAAGCCGACGGCGGCACGCTGTTCCTCGATGAAATCGGTGACCTGCCAATGCCGATCCAGGTCAAGCTGCTGCGCGTCCTACAGGAGCGCGAAGTGGTCCGCCTCGGCTCGCGCAAGCCCATCAGGATCAATGTGCGGGTGCTGGCGGCCACCAACGTGCAACTGGAAAAAGCCATCAACGCCGGGCATTTTCGCGAAGACCTGTATTACCGGCTGAATGTGGTCAGCCTGGTACTCAAGCCGTTGCGCGAGCGTCCCGGCGATATCCTGCCGCTGATTCGCCATTTCATCGCCGAGTACAGCCGCAGGCTCGGCCATGGCGAGGTGACGCTGGATGCCCAGGCGCAGCGCAAACTGCTCGACTACTCATGGCCGGGAAATATTCGCGAGCTGGAAAACGTCATCCATCACACCTTGCTGATCTGCCGCAACAGGGTGATCGGCGTGCAGGACCTGCACCTGTCCAATTTCCGCATCGAGCGCCAGGACGCGCCCCATGACAACACGCCGCAAACCACCGAGGCACTGCTGGAAAAAGCCTTCGAGCAACTGCTTGAGCAAGCGCACGGCGATGTCTACGAAAAAGTCGAAGCTGCCCTGCTGCGCACCGCCTACCGCTACGCCAGTTGCAACCAGGTCCACACCGCAAGCCTGCTGGGCCTGAGCCGCAACGTCACCCGCAGCCTGCTGATCCGGATCGGCGAGCTGGTGGTCAACAAACGGCGCCCGGCGTTGAGTACGCGGGATGGTCGGGTGGTCAACCTTTCAACCTGAACCTACCTCTTCCTGATGTAATCCCAGCCCTGTGGG